>JAFCFX010000014.1 GCA_017608405.1 Candidatus Pacearchaeota archaeon
ACATCCAGACTAGGGGTCTTTCTTTTTTTTCGATTGTTGTAAAATAATCAAGTCCTTTTGCAACAGCTTCTACTTCTTCTTTTTTTCTTGCGTCCATTCTTTGATTAAAAATTTTTCTTGAAACCAAGCTAATTACTAATGCCCTAACATTGAAGGCCCCCACAGAATTATAAACACTTAGATCTAAAACAGTTGTTTTTCCTGCAGAAATTAAATCAGTTATTTGTGTAGCTTCACTGCTTTTTTTTGCAAATATGCCCCAGGTGTTTGCAGCTTCAAATAATCCTATTGCTGCATTTTTTGTTTCTCTTGGAGTCTTTTCATCTTTTCCTAATTCTAAAATTATTTCTTGGATTCCAAAGCCTTTTGATTCTTTTAATTTTGTTAGTGTTCTTTCGATTAATACGGCTACAGGATTTATTATATCTAATCCAAAAGTAACTATCCAATCTTCTGGATTTAGTTCTGAAATGTCTAGTGCGAATTTTGAATCAACAGGGATTCCTTTTGCCAAGTAATTTTCATAGTGCCCAAAAGGAACAAAAATTTTCACTGGTAGATTTTTTGATTTTAAGTCCCAATCATTTAATAGGGTTTTATCTTTTTCATTTGCAAACTTCATTGTCCAATAAATTCCCATTGTATCGAATATTAAGGAGGCAATGTTTTGACTTGCTTCTTGAGCTAGGTTTGTTAATTCTTCTGCAATTACTCCGAGAGTATATGATTTACCCGAACCTCTTTTCCCTGCTACCAAAACAACATGGCTTCGCGCAATATCCATGAAAATTTTATTGCTTAGGGAAGTATATTGTCCCATTTTTACATAACCTTTACCAATAAATACGAGTCCTCTTTTGCCAAATGCTTTTTTATCTGCTTCATCTCTTCCTGTTATGATTTCATATGACATGAACTGCAAAAGACATTTATGTTTTTATATTTAATTGTATTGATATGTTTGTCTCTTTATTTTTGATGGCAAATTATTTTTTATATCTCGGAAAAAGATGATCATTAAGTTTGAAAATAGTAATCGGTTTCACCAAAATGTTTTTAAATGAGTTTTTCTTAAGTTGAAAATGGAAGATGGAAAAGAAGTCGAGGAGATGATAAGAGAAGAGAAGATTATCGAGGCTAAACCAGCTTCTCATAAGAAAGGAAGTTTAACTAGAAAAATGAAAGAAAATCCTTGGATTATAGCAACACTCGTTTTAGGTGTTTTATTTTTAATTATGCTTATTGGAAATGGTGGAATGACTGGAGGAATAGTTGGTGTTTCTCGAGATGAAGCAGGACAAGCAGTAGTTGATTTTGCAACTGCTCAGGGAGTTGCTGCTGATTTAGTTAGTGTAGAAGAGGAAAATAATTTTTACAAGGTTACTCTTTCACTAGAAGGTCAAGAATTTCCACTTTATGTAACAAAAGATGGAGAATACTTTGCTTCAGCTCTTACTCCTTTGTCAGCTCAAGCACCCCCTAGACAAACTCCTTCCCAACAACAACCTCCAGCAGCTGATGTTCCTAAAACAGATAAACCAGTTGTGGAATTATTTGTTATGACTCATTGTCCTTATGGAACCCAAGCAGAAAAAGGTTTTATTCCAGCAATTCTTGAATTAGGAGATAGTATTGATCCTAGTATAAAGTTTGTTCACTATTTTCTTCATGATCCTGAAAACGATGAAACTCCAATCCAAGTTTGTATAAGGGAAGAACAACCTGATAAATTTAATGCTTATTTGAAATGTTTTTTAGAGGATGGAGATTCTGATAGGTGTGTGATTGAAGCTAATATTGATAAGGCTAAGATGGAAACCTGTGTTTCAGGTGGAAAGGCTGATGAATATTATGCAGCAGATTCTGCACTTAGTGAAGGTTATGGAGTTAGAGGAAGTCCTACTTTGGTTGTTAATGGCGTGATAGCAAATAGTGGAAGATCTGCAGATGCTTACTTGAATACTATTTGTAGTGCATTTAATACTGCTCCTGATGCTTGCAATTCTCAATTAGATACACAAAATCCAAGTCCTGGATTTGGTTATGGGACTACTACTGGCATTGCTAATGCTCAATGTTAAAAGTGATGTTTGGATGGAAAATAAAAATTTACTTATACACATAGTTAATGGAAAATTTTCTAGAATTAATGGACATTCTGGAAGAACTTTATTAACAGACCAAGAACGAGAATTTTTTGCTACTTGCCCTGAAGAAATGACATTTAGAGGGATTCAATATAAAAGGATTCGAGCAAGAAAATTTAATTTACATAATAATGCAGTTAGAATGGTCCTCTTAGCTTATTCTCCTTTATAGTTTGTTTAAATAAGTAATTTCTTCTTCGCTTAGTTTTAATTCTTTTTGAATTTTTTCATTTGATTTTATAATTGGTTTAATTATTACAAATTCCTTAAGTGCACGTTTTTGTCCAACATGAACCTGGTGTGCATATTTTTGTGCTATAGATTTCTTTTTTGCTGTTCTTTGGTTATTTAACCAGATCTTTAATATCCTGTCTGGTTTTTTATAGCTTGTAAAACCAGGTCTTATTTGTTTTTTTGCAGCTGAAATCCCATAAGTTAAAAAAACATTCTCATAAACTAAAAACCTCCAATATTGTTGTTTATAGATTCTGCCTTTGAAAATATCTGCCTTACTTAAAGCATCATAGGCTTTGGCAAGTTCTTGTCCTTTGTATTCTGTAAAGATATTTTCTTCTAACCATAAGAGTGTTTCATCCATACTTATATTTACATTGTCAAACACTCCGAGCACTTCGTTTGTTGTTTTTGTTTTAAAGATTGTTCTTAATGCATTAAAAATATCTGTTTCTTTATTTCTCTCGTCAAGTTTTAGTGATGATGGATCTTTTACCTTTGATATGGTTTGTAAGTCATTTAGAGCAGCCCTGAGGTCTCCTTTTGCTTTGACTGCAATATTTGTTAAAATATCATTGTTTACAAATAAGTTTTCTTTTTTTAGTATTTGAATTAATACATCTTTTACAACATTGTAAGGAATTTCTTTTAGTTTTACTAATTCTGCTTTTTTTCTTAATGGAGCTAGCTTTTTACTCCATGCATCATTTGCACTCATTATTACAGGATAGGTTGTGGTTTCAATTAACATTTGTAGGGTTGTTACACCCCCCCAATCTGCACCAGTAATTCCATCAACCTCGTCTACTAAGATTATTTTGTTTGATTTGATTAGTGGTTTTTGTTCTAATGCTGGTCTTAGAATCTCTTTTAATTTTTCTTTATTTCTTAAATCAGAAGCATTTAATTCAAATATTTCTGCATTTGTTTCTTTTGCCGTAATATGTGCTAGTGCTGTTTTGCCTGTTCCAGGTGGCCCGTATAAAAGAAGAGATTTTTTTCTTATTTTTGTTAGTTTGCCTAGACTAAATTCTTCAATAAAAGATTTTATTTTTTTTATGGCTTCTTCTTGTCCTCTAACTTCTGCAAAAGATGTAGGTCTATATTTTTCTGTCCAATTCATTTCCCCAACCCAGCGAGAACAAAGCTTGCTAATAGGGCTTCTAATTGTATAAAAGGGTCAGAGCCTTCCACAATCCTGAACTCTGTTTCACCTGTTTTTTCTGTTAATCTGACTTTTATTTCTGGCTCTACTGGAAGATTCCAAATTTCTTTTTGAATAGCTTTAATTACATCTTGTCCAGAAATACTTTCTTTTAGCATAACATCAAGGAGTTTTTCACGTGATTTTTGAAAGTCTCCTGACAAAGCATAATCAAGAACAACCTTAATATCTTTTGGCTTAGCATTTGAAATTACTGTAGAAATAAGTTCTGCTGTTACTGAAGGAGAAATTGTTGTTGTGGTTTGCAATAAATTAGTTGCTCTACGACAGTCACCTTCACACCCTTCATATAATATCTCCATTGCTTCAGGAGAAATTGTTAAATTTTCTGCTTGTGCTATCCTGTTTAGATATATCTCAATTTCTTTTTTTTCTAATAATTTAAATCTGAAAATTGCACAACGTGATTGAATTGGGTCAATTATCTTACTTGAATAATTGCAAGATAAAATAAATCTGCAGGTTGTTGAATAATTTTCCATGGTTCTTCTTAATGCTTGTTGAGCTTCAGGGGTTAGTGCATCTGCTTCATCTAAGAAAATAACTTTAAATGGGACATTTCCTAAAGATTTTGTTCTTGCAAAGTTTTTTACTTTTTCTCTAACAATATTTATCCCTCTTTCATCAGAAGCATTTAATTCTAGATAGTTTTCTTTCCAATTTTGCTTAAATAATTGTTTTACAACTATTAATGCTAGTGTTGATTTTCCTGTTCCCGCTGGTCCTGCAAACATTAAATGAGGTATGTTTAGTGAGTTTGTTAATGATTCAACTCTTTGTATAATATCGTCTTGACCAACGAGTTCGATAAATTGTTTAGGTCTATATTTTTCTGTCCAGATTTCGCTCACCATGGTATATTAAATTATAAATTTGCTTATAAAGATTGTTGTTATAAAATAACAGAATTAGATCTCGAATTTGTAAATTTCTCCTTTTTGGGGTTTTATCTTATTCATTTCTTTATTAGTTAGGTTATTAGCATACCCATTGATGAATATTATTGTATCAAAGTGAGCTGTTATTAAAACATTTTTATGATTTTTAGTCTTTAATTCATCAAGAAAATTATATGTCCTTTGCTTTTCTTCTTCAAGTGATTCCCCATCATTCACTTTTGCATGATATATGTCTACTTTTTGGATCTCTGAAGCTTTTTTTTGTTTTTCTTTATATTCTGCATATCTTTTGCCTTCTAATCCAGATTTTAGATCATTTAATCTAGGGTCATTTTTTATTTCTACCTTATGATACTTATTTATAATTTCTGCAGTCTGTATTGTCCTAAGCATTTCTGAAGTATATATTATTTCAAGGGGGACCTCTTTGAGTTGTTCAGCAGCTTCTTGGGCTTGTTGTTTTCCTAGTTCTGTTAAATGAAATATTTTTGAAGGATCTCCGCTCATAATCTTGTTTATATTATGTTGTGCATGTCCGTGTCTTAGACAATAAAGAATCATTTTATTTACTTCTAGCTCGTTTTAGCTTACGCTTGTGCTTTTCTTTTCTAAGTCTTTTACGTTGCCATTTCCAACGCATTTGTCTTTTCTTTTTCCAACGTCTAGAACTTCTCTTCATAGAAACATGAAATTAGAATTAGTTTAAAAAGGTTTTGGGTTGTTTTTTAGTATGATAAATTTTAAAACTGGTCTTTCCCTGTAATTTTATGGTTGATGGAAAAAAGGATTTGCCTGGGATTGTTGGCTTTTCCAAAATAGTTAATCTTGAAGAAGCTATGTCTTTTTATTTGAAAAATAATGGTTTTGAGAATTTTGATCCTAGGAATCATGATCATTTTTTGGATTTAGAATATAATGTTAACCAGATAAATTATGAAAATTTTAAAAAAGGATCTTCTAGTATTGTTGATGAAATCTATGGGTGGAGAGTTATCTATGCTGAGAAACACCCTCTTTTGAACAGTGATTTGAAATAGGGCATTTAGAACACCATGGTGAAATTGGTTGGCAGATTTCTCTTCCAAACTGAACAAAAATAGCATTAAATTCTTTCCAATATTTTTTTGGAATTATTTTAAGTAACTCAATTTCTGTTTTTTCAGCTGTTTTTGTTTTTACCCAACCTAATCTATTGGGTATTCTATGGCAATGAGTATCTACTGGAATCACAACCTGACCATAAGCAAATCCCAGGACAATATTTGCTGTTTTTGGACCAATTCCTTTTATAGACAATAGTTCTTCTCGGGTGTTAGGAACTTTTGAATTAAATCTTCCTAATAATTCTCCTGAAACATGTTTTATTGTTTTTGCTTTCTTTTTATAATGACCTGATGAAAAAATTATCTTTTCTAATTTTTTAGTTGGGATTTTAATTATTTTTTCAGGAGTATCTGCAACTTTAAATAATTGTTTTGAAACTTTTTTAGTATTTTCATCTCGTGCACGCAGACTCAGTAAGCAAGCAATTAATATTTTAAATGCGTTTGGTGTTTTTCTCATACGATTAAGTGTGGTTTTATCACTAGAAAGATATTTTTTAGATAAAATTCTCATTATTGGAGAAATTGTTTTTGTTTTCATTATCTGTTTTAGAATTCTGGGTTTTTATTTTTATTTCTTTTTCCTGAACTTGAGAAGGAAACATGAAAGAATTTTATTCTTTCTTTTCTGCAAAGACCTTGGCTACAATAACTATTCCAATTACTGCTATGAGAGTCACTAATACTGCTTCAATTAATTTTCCTTGAACAGGACTTGATGCAGAGATAGTACTTACCCATTCAGTTATAACATCTTTCCATACTAAAGCAATTAAAAATCCAAAAGCAGCTACAATTGCAGTGCCAATAGCTTTTTTGAATTCTGCTTTGAATCTTCTTGCAGATTCTCTTGCTTTAAGTGATGCAATTTGCCTTCTTGTTAAAGGTTCACTTTTTGGTTTTGCTTTTCTTGGCATTTTCTGGTTTTTTTAAATCGGGTTGTATTATTTTTTTAATTTCATCAACACATTTGGGATTGAGTAAAGTTGTTAATCCAGCAGGTTCTTCGTTTGCAAGCAGGCTTTTAAGAATTCTCCTCATGATTTTTCCAGATCTTGTTTTTGGAAGAGCATTAACAAAATAAATCTTGGCTGGACGCGCTGTTGGTCCGAGATGTTTATCAACATGTTCTTTTAAAAGTTTTTCTAATTTTTCAGAACCTTGGCCTTTTTTTAAGATTACAAAGGCAATTGGCACTTGTCCTCTTATTTTATCTGGAATTGGAACTACTGCTGATTCATTTACTAATTTGTTTGTGTTTATTGCATTTTCTAATTCTGCTGTTGCAAGCCTATGGCCTGCCACTTTCATAACATCATCTGTTCTTCCTGTAATTCTAAATAAACCATTTTTCATAATGGCACCGTCGCTGGTATCGTATTTTGTTTTAAATGATTTCCAATAGGTTTCAACATATTTTTTATGGTCTTTGTAAACTCCATGAAGCATTCCAGGGGCAAAAGGACTTTCTTGAACTAAAAATCCTTTTTTAACTTTTTTCCCACTTTTGTTTAATATTGTGTGTTTTGTTCCAGGAAAACTTTTTCCTGCGATGGTGGGGATAAAAGGTCCTATTCCTGGTAAAACATTGATTAATGTTCCTCCTGTTTCTGTTTGCCACCAAGTATCAATTATTGGGCATCTTGATTTTCCTATTTTTTTAAAATACCAATTCCAGGCATCATTGTCTATTGGTTCTCCAACTGTGGCTAAAATTTTAAGGGAATTCATTTTATGTTTATTAACATATTTATCTCCTAGTTTCATAAACATCCTAATTGCAGTGGGGGCAGTATAAAATACACTTACTTTGTATTTGTCAATTATTTTCCACCATCTATCTGGATTTGGAAAGTCAGGCGTACCTTCATAAATTAAAGTTGTAGCTCCATTTAATAGGGGTCCATAAAATGCATAGGTATGTCCTGTTACCCATCCGATATCTGCAGTACACCACATAATATCATCTTTTTTTAAATTAAAATTGTATTTTGCTGTATAATATGCTTGAGTAGCATATCCTCCTGTATCGTGAACAATGCCTTTTGGTTTTCCTGTTGTCCCAGAGGTGTATAATATGAATAAAGGATCTTCTGAATTCATTATTTCCGGGGCACAATAAGATTTTTTTCCATATATGAACATATTAAAGTTTTCAAATTTTCCAAAATAATTTTTATTCTTATGTAATCTTGGAACCACTATTACTTTTTTTATTTTAGTTCCTCTTAATGCTTTTTTTGCTTTTTTGAGTAAATTAACTGGTTTTCCTCTTCTATAATATCCATCAGCTGTTACTAGTACCTTGGCTTCACAATCTTGTATTCTTGATTTTAAAGCATCTGGTGCAAAAGCAGAAAACACTACTGAATGTATTGCTCCTATTCTAGAACAAGCCAGCATAGCTACTAGAGCTTCAGGGACTAAAGGAAGATAGATTGAAACAGCATCTGATTTTTTTACACCTTTTTGTTTAAGGGCATTGGCAAATTTGTTTACTTGTTGGAATAATTCAGCATAAGTTAAAATAATTGGTTTTTCTTTAATAGGTTCAGGAACCCAAATGAGTGCAGGTTTATTTCCATGAGCAAGATGTCTATCTAAAGCATTCACACAGAAATTAATTTTTCCTCCCTTAAACCAGTAAAAATAAGGGAGTTTTTCTTGATATGTTTTTTCCCAAGGCTCTTCCCAAATTAATCCTTGTTTTGCTAATTCCCCCCAAAATTTAACAGGATCTTTATCAGCTTGTTTGTATATTTTGGAATCATTTACCCAAGCAATATCTTTCATTGCTTTAGACGGCCAATATTTTCCTGCTTTTTTTATAACATATTTTGTCATTTTTTATTTCATCCAATATTTTTCGTCTTTAATTCCTTTTCTCCAGAGCATCTTTGTATAACCTGTATTATCAATATCTTCTGGTCTTACTCCTAATTCTTCTAGAGTTCTTCGTATTTTTCTTTTGGCTTTATCCATGTCTTTTGGTTGGCAAAGATATTCTATTTCCATAAAATATCCAAGATGCTCTATTTTATTTATCTCAATTATGATTTTCTTGTCTTTTTTGTGTAAATAAGATTCAGAAGTTTTTCTTTTTTTCATCCATTGTTCAAAACCAAGATCTTTGAATAGGGCTAATAAATCTTTAACATCACTCATGTTTTTTAAGGTAAATTCAAATTCTTGTTTAACAATAATATCTTTGTCCCAGTATTCTATTAACCATTTTTTAAAATTAACTTCAAATTTTCTTGGTTTTTGTCTTATTCTAAATGCTTTTTTTGGATAAGCAGATTTTCTAAATCTTCTTTTAAGAGCAAAATAATCATCTCCTCTTTTTTCTTTTTTTACAAATTTTGCAATTCTTTTTACTTTTTTTCTAAAAAAATCAACATTTTTTATTCTAACTTTTGTTTCAACCTCTAACCACATTTTATCCTCTTTTTATATAAGAAGTAGTAGACTTGGTTTTATAAATATTTTTAAAAGATTTCACGCCTCTGCCGAAGAAGCCACCTTTCTGGCACATTGATGAGATGAAGTTTTTGTTTGGTACCTTTTTTTATTATTTATACTGATTGTAAAGCTCTTGATCTTTATAAATTTTGTCGAGGTGGGAGTGATCCCTTGATTGGGCTAGAAAAGGGTTTGATTTTAACCCTACAAAATAGGAAGATTTATAAATATGTAGGGGTATAAGATATTATGGTTAGTGTTAAATATAAAACTATTAATGGAAAGAAGTATCTTTATGCAGAACATTCATTTAGGTTGCCTAATGGAAAAATAAAGAAAATATCAAAATTAATACAAAAACAAGAAGATAAGGATAAAAAGGAGATCAAAGAATATTTCTTTAAAAAACAAATAGAAGAACATCAAAAATACGCCCTGAAAACCCATAAGCAAGATCATGTTTTTACAGAAGAACAACTAAAAAAGTTAGAATCAATAAAAGTGGAGTATAAAAAAATAATGAAGCGTTTTACTAAAAAACAGATAAGAGATATTTTAGATAGATTTACTATTAATTTTACCTATGAATCTAATGCAATTGAAGGAAATTCATTAACCCTAAAAGATGTAACCCTCATTTTGGGGGAAAATATTGTCCCGAAAAACAAAGATTTAAGAGAAATTTATGAGACAAGAAACACAAGGGAAGCCCATGAGTTATTATTTAAAAATAAAATAAAAATATCTGTTAAAGATATAATAAAAGTTCAATCAATAATAGTAAAAGATACTGGAGTTGAAACAGAATTTAAAAAAGTTCCAAATTATCTTGTTATGAGAAATTTGAAAACAACTCCTCCTGAAAAAGTTGAAGGGGAAATAAATAAACTGATTAAGTGGTATGAAGAGAATAAAAATAAACTTCATCCATTACGATTAGCAACAGAATTTCATGCTAGATTTGAAAGAATACACCCCTTTGAAGACGGAAATGGAAGAACAGGAAGAATTCTATTAAATGCCATGCTCTTAGAAAAAGGCTACCCTCCTTTGATTATAAGGAAAACTGCTAGGATTGCATATTTCTCTTCTTTAGAAGCTTTTGATAAGGGACATAAAGATAAACTAGAAAGATTTTTACTTGAAAGGATAAAAAAGACGTTTAATAATTTTTTTCAGATTTATGTAAAATATTTGTAATAATATTGAATTCTTCATCCCCCTAAGGTGCCAGAATGATGGTACGCCTCTGCCGAGATTTGAACTCGGGTCACCGCCGTTCTCCAAACTAAAAAGAAGGGGCTGCATTGAGATGCATAGACCTTTTCTTTCGTCAAGACCAGATCACCTCTTCATTCTCCGACAAGATTTAAAGATTTGCCCTAAATATTTAAGGGACTCTTGTATCTATAAATCAATTCAGTTTTGAGAGGGCGGCATTCTTGGCCACTGAACTACAGAGGCTCCTAGAAACCTTAAGAAAAATTCTTTTATAAATTTTATAGTTCTATTTTACTAGAAATACTGTGTCATTAGGTCTGACTTTTTCTGCAACTTTTATTCCTATGTGGTCTCCTTTTTTTGCTTGTTTTACTTCTTTTCTCTCTATTTGTATGCTTCCCACATCCACTTCAAAATCAGTTGTATGACCTTTTATATGAACTTTATCTCCCACTTTCAACTTTCCTGCAAGCTTTATCGCAGCCACGCTCACATGGCTAAAGTAGCTAGACACCTTTCCAATTTCTTTTTCTGCCATGTTTTTTTAATGTCTTTACTATATTTAAATTTATGGAAATAGCCCTGCCAGGATTCGAACCTGGGTCAACTGGCCCAGAACCAGTTATACTTGACCACTGTACTACAGGGCTTTAGAAAATTCAAGCTAATTTCTCTTAAAAATTTTGTTATTTTGCAGTAACTCGAAATGTTTTTATACTTAATAGTGTTTTGTTTGTTATGGCAATTGGGGTGGCACTTTTTGTTATTGTAATATTGGTGGCTGCTATATGGCTAATAATAGAAGTAAAGAGAGTAAGGCATAAAGTATTTGCTATTTTCTTAATTGCTTTGATATTATTTACTTATATTAGTTTTTCTGTTGTTCTCAAGGGAAAAGATATTAACTATGGATCGGTTTCAGGAATCGTAACAGCAGGTAAGCTTTATCTTTCATGGCTTGGTTCTATGTTTGGCAATTTTAAATCAATGACAACCCATGCAGTTGAGCTAGATTGGAAAAGCAATGAAACTAGTGAAGGATAAATGAAAATTTTAATGGCTATTTTGATGTTTTTTGTTCTTGGGGCTTTATTAGTTATCAGCAATAATGGGTTGACTTTGGCAGAAAATGAAAATCTTGGAGAATTTTCAGACCTTTATGTTAAGTGGATAGATAAGGTCTTTAATAATGTAAAGGGAATTACTGGAAATGTAGTCAAATTAGACTGGGGAACTTCGTAATATTTAAATAGTAGAAATAATTCTGATATATAGATGGTAGCAAAGAAGAAAACCAAGAAGAAAGTGGTTAAAAAAAAGCCAGTAAAAAAAGCTAAGAAAAAGGTTGTTAAGAAAACAGCCTCTAAGAAGAGTAAAGTGGTTGCTGTAAAAAAAGTAGCTATGGTTAGAAGGCCTGTGCGCGCTACAGTCCAGAAAGTAAATTTTGCTCTAAGGAATTTGATTTTGTTTGTGATTTTGTTTGTTTTGTCTTTTATTTTATACACTATCTCAACTTCTGATTTTTATCAAAATTTATTTTTTATGCTTGCAATGATTCTTGGATTTATTGCTGTAGCTTTTTT
>JAFCFX010000015.1 GCA_017608405.1 Candidatus Pacearchaeota archaeon
GCAATTAAAGCAGCTTGCGACGCATATAATAACCACGGTATTAGAGTTTATGCTGTTGCATTTGGAGATGGTGCAGACAATAAAACACTTGCATATATTGGTACTTGTGGGGGCGGGGGTTTTTATTCTGGAGGGGTAGATGATCTTATTTCTATTTACCAGGATATTGCTCAAGAAATAATAAATGCTGCTTATTATGAACAAACAATTATTGCAGAGGGCATAGAAACAGAACTTTTTCCTGAATCTTATATATCGATTGGTTATAATAAGACTACTCCTTATGGTTTAATAATAACTGCAGAATCAGAAGAATTTGATACTACTGCGCCTATTGGAAATTTTTCTCTACCTTTTGATGCCACACCTCATGAAGTTAAAGTTGTTTCATATTCTGGTTCAAGATGGACAAGCAATGTAGAGGTTTTCAATAATAATACTTTTATTTGGGAAAGTGTTTTTAATTTATCAGAATATGGAGACCAGTATACAGAACTAGGAGATCCTTATGCAATTAATATCCCCATAGATAAAGTAAGGCAAGGAGAAAATTCTTTGGGAGTTTATTTGGCTTTAGGCCCTGGAAATTTAACAGATGGATCTCAATATAACAAAGTTATCTACTCTGTTATTAAAAATATCTCATCATATTCTGCAATTGTAGCTTCTGCAGAAGGATGCATTTGGACAATTCAATTTGAAGATAACACAAATTCAACAATGAGTTTTCCAACAGATTATAGTGGAACAGATCAGTGTTATTATACTTCAGAAAGTGTAATCTATAATAATAATGATGCTATTAATAATGCAATATATAGTTTACTCTTAAGTTTAGATTTAAATTCAAATCAAAAAATAGAAACTAAATTTTCTGAAAATGATTTAACAATAAATTCAATTGAAATTTCTGGAATTCCTTTTACATGGGAAACAGAAGTTCAAGCAAGGATTTGGCGATGAAAATCTTATTTGTTTGTAAACATAATAGATTTAGGAGTAAAGTAGCAGAAGCTTTTTTTAATAAATTAAATAAAAATAAAAAAATCAAGGCTTTGAGTGCAGGAATATTCAGGGGGAGGCCCCTAAACAAAAATGTTCTTGATCTTAGAAAAAAATTTAAAATAAAAATAAAGAAAAAAACAAGTGGCTTAAGTGAAAAACTTATTTCTAAAGTTGATTTAGTAATTATTGTGGCAAACAATGTTCCGTCTTACTTATTTAAGGGAAGAGTAAAAAAAGTGATTTCATGGAAAATCCCAGATACAAGACAAACTAATAAAAAAATAATAGAACAAATAGCAAGGCAAATACAAAGAAAAATTAAATTGTTTGTGGAGGGTCTAAAATGAATAAACAAGATAAAAAGTTATTAATAAGTAAAAACCAGCAAGGAGTTGCTCAAAGCTATTTAGTGAGTTACAATTTAACAAAATTAAATTTTAGGGGGGAGATTCTTCTCTGTAGATATGATGAATAAACGCGGACAATTATTTACAATACTGGCAATTTTATTAATAGGGTTAATGTTTTTATCATTTGAAATTTTCTCATATATTCATGAGAGGGGAGCAGTAAAAACACGAGTTTCAACAATGGATAGTTTTCTTCATTCTATTGAAAAAAATCTCGAAAGACAAATGTATATCTCAGGATATAGAATAATATTTTTAGCTGAAAATGAAACATTTGTAACGGCCTCGTATATTGATGTGGATGCTTTTTTTAACGAAGCTTTTTTTAATGGAACAGTAAATAATGAAGTAACAGATATCTTGCTTGGCGCCACACAAGATGATATACTTGATTCCTTAAATGAAAAGGCAAGGAAAATCAATGTTAACATAACAATGCAGAACATTTCTATTGATGTTTCTCAAACAGATCCTTGGCATGTGAAATTTACTTTAAGTTCTTATTTTATAATGAAAGATAGGGAAAATTTAGCACGATGGGAAAGGCAACAAAATATTTCTGGGTTTATTCCTATTGAAAATTTTGAAGATCCATTGTATATTTGGGGTAGTGGGGTTTTAGGAATATCTCAAATAATAACTCCAACAATTTATGAAGGTAATTATACAATCTCAAATCTAAATGATCATCTTGACCAAGGTTATTATGCTGCAAATCCTGATGCTCCAAGTTTCTTAGGAAGATTAAGGGGGGATTTATCTCCAGATGAAAATGGAATTGAAAGTTTTGTTAATAAAGACAAATTTCTTGCACAAGGGCTTCCTAATTATGAAAAGAGTTCTGTTGATTATATTTATTTTTCTTCAGATAATCCTTCTTATGAATCTGTTGCAGGAATGCCTCCTTGGTTTAGAATTGACGTCGATCATAAGCCAAAATATGGACTGTAATAAAAAACAAAAGTTTAAATACTAAATTATCTTTTTTAAAACATATTATTCACTTGAATAATTAAATCGAAAAAGGAGGTTAAAGATGAAAAAAAGAGGACAGGCAGCTATGGAATTCTTAATGACATATGGTTGGGCTATCTTAGCCGCAGTTATTGTTGTGGGAGTTTTATGGTATTTAATTGGTGACCCCTCAGCTCTTGCTGGAAATAAGTTCGTGATGAGTAGTACAGAAGGCATACTTCATAACGCTATGTCTTTAGATGCAACTGCGAATGAAATTGTGCTTGAGGTAAGAAATGGTCAAGCAGAAACAATTACTGTTACTGCCATAGCTATTGGAAGTTTGTGTAGTTCAGCTCCAGGTACAGACATTATAGCAGGAGAATTAGGAGCTTTTACGATCTCTTCTTGTGCAATGACTTCAGGAGATAGGATTAATGAAGATGTAACATTCTCATTTACCACGCCCGGAAGTTCAGTAAGTCAAACATCTTCTGGAACAATTACTGGAAAAGTTCCATAAATTTATTTTTTATTTTTTTATATTTTCTTAATTTAGAAAGCTGGTCCTAGAAATAGTTAGAGGTTTTAATTAGATAAATAAAATTAAAGCTTATTCTACTGTAACAGATTTTGCTAAGTTTCTTGGTTTATCAACATCAATTCCTTTTAAGTCAGCAATATGATATGCAAGCAATTGCAATGGTATAACATTTATAATTGGAGATAATTCATTTCTTGTTATTGGAACTTTAAAAATATTTTCTACAAGATGGTTTAGTTTTTCATCGTGTTCATTAACAACAGCAATAATTCTTCCTTGTCTTGCTTTTATTTCTTGCATATTGCTTAGAATTTTTTCATAAGTATGATCTTTGGAAGCAACAAAAACAACAGGCATGTTCTTGTCAACTAATGCGATTGGACCGTGTTTCATTTCTGCTGCAGGATATCCTTCTGCATGAATATAAGAAATTTCTTTAAGTTTTAAAGCTCCTTCTAAACCCACAGGAAAATTTATCCCCCTCCCAAGATAAAGAAAATTTTTAGCATCTTTGAATTTTTCTGCAATATGCTTTATATTATCTGACTCAACTAAAACTTGTTTAATCTTATTTGGAATTTTACCTAATTCTTTTAATAATTCTTCATCCAAATCAAATCCCCTTTCTTGTTTCATAAATAAAGCAAATAATAAAAGAGTGACAATTTGACATAAGAAGGCCTTTGTACTTGCAACTCCAATCTCTGGACCAGCATGTAAATAAATTCCTGAATCAACCTCCCTTGCAATTGTTGAACCAACAACATTAACAAAACCAATTGTTTTTGCCTTTTTTGATTTAGCTTCTTTAAGTGCGGCTAAAGTATCTGTAGTTTCGCCAGATTGAGAAACAACAATCACAAGATCACCCTCTTTTATAATCGGCTTCCTATATCTAAATTCAGAGGCATAATCAACTTCAACAGAAATGCCTGTTATCTTTTCAATTAAATATTTTCCAATCAAAGCTGCATGCCAACTAGTACCACATGCAATTATTATAATTCTTTCAACAGAATTTAAATCAACATTGACACTGAGCTTTATTTTATTATTTTTTATTCTTCCCCGCAAAACATTTTTAATGGCATCTGGCTGTTCAAAAATTTCCTTTAACATAAAATGTTTAAATCCGCTTTTTTCTATTTGATCAACAGCCCACTTGATCTCGTGAATTTTTTTGTCTATGTTGTTTCCAGACAAATCTTGAATAGAATATTCATTCTTTTTTATTGTTGCAATCTCATTATCATTAAGATAAATTGCCTTTTTTGTATACTCAAGTATTGGCGCAACATCAGAAGCAACAAACATTTCATTTTCTCCAACTCCAATAATCAAAGGAGAGCCTTTTTTTGCAACAACAATTTTATCTTCATTTTTATGTATGACTGCCAATCCAAAAGTTCCTTCAAGACATCGGACTGCCTGAATTACTGCATTTTCCAGATTTCCCAAATAAAATTTTTCTACTAAATGTGCAATAATTCTCTTCTCTTTTTAGCAACTCTCTTATTGGGTGGTGGTTCTCAATTATTCCGTTATGGATAATTGCAATTTGTTTTTTGCAATCAAGATGGGGGTGAGCATTAATTTTATTTGGTTCTCCATGTGTTGCCCAACGAGTATGAGCAATTCCAACATGACCAGGCATTTTTTCTAAATTTAATTTTTCAGCAAGTTCTGAAATCTTTCCTTTTTCTTTTACAAGTTTTAGTTCATTGTCAAAAGCAATGCACATCCCAACACTATCATATCCTCTATATTCTAGTCTCTTTAATCCTCCAACCAACAGAGAAACAAGATTTTTATCACCTATATACCCGATAATTCCACACATAATTCAAGAAAACCCCAGTAGCTTTTTATGTTTTATGTAATAAGACTATACAGAATGTTTTTATACATTAAAGCACAAAATATTCTATGGCAAAAAAATTTGTTTTATATTTGGGGGGAGGTGCAATGGCTGGTATTTTTGGAGGAGGAATTGTAAATTTTATAAATGCATTTTTCCTAATTCTCATATAAAAAGAGGAAAGAATTAATGATCTATTTACCCATCATAGGAGCATTTACATTAGCAACAGGAACAATTATATTAAAGAAAATTTTAAGCAAAAAAAAGGTAAATATTAAACTATACCAAACAGCAGAATTTATTGCAATTGCGTTAGTAATGGTCCCTCTTCTTTTCTTTTTTTGGAAATTAACACCTGAAGCTTTTGAACTAAAAAATATCTTGATATTGGCAGGAATAGTGACTATATCCATAATTGCAAATTTATTTGTATTTTATTCTATGAAATGGGAAAAGCTGACAAATTTAGAACCGGCAAAGGTTCTTGAACCTTTATTTGTCATCTTGATTGCAATTGTTTTTAGTTTTATTTTTGGTGAAGCATTATTTGAAAGAAATACAAACATCATAATTCCCGGTTTAATTGCAGGAGCAGCATTAGTATTTTCCCACATAAAAAAACATCATCTAGATTTTAATAAATATTTTATTGCAGCAATGATTGGAAGTCTTCTCTTTGCTTGTGAAATGGTAATGTCAAGATTGATTCTTGATTTTTATTCTCCTATAAGCTTTTACTTTGTTAGATGTACATTTATTGCACTTATTAGTCTAGCTGTATTTAGGCCCAAATTTAAAAAACTTGACACAAAAATGCGGTGGAAAATATTTGGATTAGCATTTATCTGGGTTGCATTTAGAGTCTTAATGTATTATGGTTATATAGAATTAGGAGTCATACACACAACATTAATCTTAATGCTTGGACCTGTTCTTATCTATGTCTTTGCCTGGAAATTCTTAAAAGAAAAACTTGACTGGAAAAATACCGTGGCAGCAGGAATAATCCTTGCCAGTGTGTTATATGCTATTTTAGCTTAGATGATTTTAACCTTTCTTCTTGCCAAAAGGAATGCCATCAGAATGATAAAAAAAACTCTTATCTGTAAAAGGGTTATACCTCACAATTTTTTTCCCAATAGAAACATAATCATAAAATAATCCTGTGTGGGATCCCCTTTCTCCCAGATCTTGTAAAATTCTCCTTCCCAGTTTATGATTTCCCATTATTAGTGCTCTCATATCCATTATACAAAAAATAAAATATGGTTTTTAAAGTTATCCTAACCCAGCCATATGAGGAGGCATACTTCCCATAGAATTCATGGAACCTGCTTTGTCCCCAGAACTTGCAATAACATCATCTATTCTTAAAATCATAATAGCAATTTCACTTGCTGAGTTAATTGCTTGATTCTTTATTTTATATGGTTCAATAATTCTTGCCTCTAAAACATTTTCAACTTTATTTGTAAAAAGATTAATTCCTGCATTTCTTTCTCCTGAATCATGTCTTGACCTTAATTCTGTTAATATATCGATAGGATCAATTCCTGCATTTTCAGCAAGAGTTGTGGGGATAAATTCTAAAGCAGAAGCAAATTCTTCAACAGCAAGTTGTTCCCTTCCACTTAAAGATTGTCCAAATTCTCTGAGTCTTTTTGCTAGTTCCATTTCAATTGCTCCTCCGCCAGGAACAACTAAACCAGTTTTTAAAGAAGAAGCAACAACTCCCAACCCATCTTTTAATGCGCGCTCAATTTCATCAATAACATGTTCTGTGCCCCCGTGAATTAAAATTGTCAATGCTTTTGGATTTTGACAACCCTTAATATAAGTTAAAACATCTTCTCCATGTTTAATTTCTTCAACAATGTTCGCATCCCCTAATTCAAAAGGAGTTAGTTCATTTAAATTACTCACAATTTTTCCCTTAGTTGCTTTTGAAACTTTTTCCATGTCGCTTTTTGCAACTCTTCTGCAAGCATAGATTCCTTCTTTTGATAATAAATACTGGGCAAATTCATCAACCCCCTTTTGACAAAAAACAACATTTGCTCCTGACATTTTAACTTTATCAATCATAGTTTTAATTTCTCTTTCTTCTTGTTCAAGAAAACCTTGTAATTGGTCTGGAGAAGAAATTGAAATTTTTGTGTCTATTTCTGGATTTCTTAATTCTAATGGAAAATCAAGTAAAGCTATTTTTGCTTCATTTACAACAACAGGCATATCAACAGAAACTTTTTCTTTATCTAATACAATTCCTGCAATTAATTCAGTATCTCTTATACTGTTTCCTTTGGATTTTTCTATTTTAATATCATCTAAATCAATATTCTCATTATTCCTAACTTGGGAAATTGCTCTTACAACAATCTCAGCAAACTGTTCTCTCGAGTCTTCAGCACCTTTTCCAGTCATAGCAGTCATTGCGACTTGTTTTAAAACTCCTTCATCATCAGGAGTTATTCTTAATGCAATATCATTTAAAATTTCTTGAGATTTTTCAGCAGCCATACGATATCCTTTTGTAATTACAGTTGGATGAATTTTCTTTTCTAAGAGTTTTTCTGCATTTTCTAAGAGTTTACCTGCAATCATCACAACACTTGTTGTTCCATCTCCGACTTCACTGTCTTGAGTCTTGGAAATATCAACCATCATTTTTGCAGCAGGATGTTCAATTTGCATTTCTTCTAAAATTGTGACCCCATCATTTGTAACAATGATATCATTTGTTGGAGAAACAAGCATTTTATCCATGCCCTTAGGTCCGAGAGTTGTTTTAACTATTTCTGAAACCATTTTCGCAGCGAGAATGTTATTTCTCTGCGCATCTTTTCCCATAATTCTCTGAATATCTTCTGGCATAAGCACCATTGGTTTATCTGTCATCTTAAATTCCTATGAAATATTTTGGACTTCCATTTAAATAAGTAGTTAAGTCTGCATGAACCACATATTCAGGCAAACAATCTTTTTCTATAGCATTAAATAATATCTTCATATCTTCTTCAATATCTGAATAATTAGGGGTTATATCTGCTTTAATAAATATCTCTCCATATTGTTTTTCTTCATCGTATTTAGAAAGAAATTCTGTATTTGTCATACCTTTTTCAAAAGCATTAGGAACATATGAAAGGAAATCTTGTATTGAACACCCCTCAAAGTCTGCTTCTAGAATGACCCCATCAATGTTTTTCTTTGGCATCAAAATATAGCATCTTTCCCCTATTTAAGAATTATTGTAATGAAAAGAAAGCATAATCTATATAGAAACTTTTATAAATTAGTGTTATTAGAAAGTGATAACAAAAATGAAAGTATCAAACTACACACCATTTATAGAAAAATTAACAAATCTTGGTAAGAGATTAGGAAAAAACATAGAAGAAAAAATAGTTAATGTTGGAGTTCAGATTTGTGGCGGAAAACTTACAGATAAAGAACTTGATTATTATGATCCAAGTTCTGAAAAAGAAAAATAATTTTATCTAAAATGGAAGAAAATCTTGAAGAAAAAACAAAAGTAAGTAGAATAGTAAACATATTTACAAGTATGAGAGACTGGCGAAGATATGAAATTCCTGCTGCTCATGTTGCAGTAATTTATCAAGATAATAAGTTCTTTAAACCAGAATATTATGCTAAAGCTAGAAGTATTTTAGACAATGGAACAAGTACTGAAAATTTCCTCAAGATGTATTCTGATCATTTAATGCCAAGAGCAGGAGTTAAAGGCCCAACAAAAAGAGCTTTTTTATGGCCAAGAACAGATTATATCCTTGTTCCAACAGATACTCAAACATATGACCCAGAACCAGAAATTTCTTTATCTAAAATAAAAATTAGAGGAGAAGATCTTCCTTTAAATGTGTATTTTAACATGAAAATGAATTATGAATTAGATCCTATTTTATATTCAATAGAAAATGCAGGTAAAATATTAGCAAAAGATGAAAATTGGAAAAAAGAATTTCTTGGAGAAATAAAAACAAGTGCAGGATTAGGAATTGCAAATCATTCTAAACAAGGTTTTCCAAAAATTTTAGAACCTGCTAGTCTTAATCAAATTCCCGGAGATCAAAGAAGAAATCTAAAAAAAAGAGGAATTAATATAATTGATTTTGTTGCTATAGCTCATGTTGATTCAGAAGATCTTAAACAATTATGGGATTTTTTAAGTGAAGAAGATAGAAAAACATTAGAAAAACATGTGCAAAATACCCCACAATAGAAATATTTATAAATGATTGTTACTCAAAAATTACAACAAAATGGCAAACACATTAGGAAAATTCCTTTGGAAAGCTGCATTTAATAAAAATTCAGGAAAATTAGGACTTACTCTTTTAGGAATAAAAGCCGGAGGAGCAATAGGACATACTTTTTCTTCATATTGGGGGAAAATAACAGATACTCCTTTGGGTGAATTTGTAACTCATTATGCTAGTGACGCATCATTATTAAGCTATGGTGGAGCAGATAATCTTGAACAATTAGGGTGGGGATGTGCAATTGTCGGAGCAGGGGTTATTGGTCGGAAATTCGGATGGCCCTGGATAAAAGAATTTCCTAATTACTACAATCAAGCAGAAGCAGAGTCAGCTGCAGAAGACGACGAAATAGAAAGACAAGAGCAATTAGATGCTCAAGATGAAATGGTGGATCTTGAACATACTACTAAGAAAGCGCAAATAAAAAATGCAAGAAAACCTCAACAATAATATTTTTAAAATGAAACTTAATATAACAAGAAATGTTGAAAAAAACGACAAAACCATGAATTTTCTTAAACAAACAGAGCAAATTGTTTTCAAAGTAAGAAGATTCTTCAAACCAAATGTAGATGAAGAACATTCAGATTATATTCACCAACAAGCTACTGATAAAGGTGTAAGATACAGTAGAATTGGAAAATAGCCTAAAAACTACTTTTAAAGATTGCGGTGATATAGAAAGTATAAATTTTTCAAAGCAAAATTTATAAGTAAAAACAGCTTCTAAATAACATGCAAAATATACATGTTTCAGAGATAATGACCCGCGATCCAATAATAATTAGCCCAGAAACAAATTTACTTGAATGTGCTAAAAAAATGGTCAAAAAGCGAGTTGGAAGTGTCCTCATAGTTACAAAAAAGAAACTAGTAGGATTTATTTCTAGAAAAGATATTTTATGGGCACTAATAAAAAAATCAAAAGAAGATTTATCAAAAATTAAAGCAATAGACATTTCTCCTAAAAAAATAGCCACAATAAAGCCAACAGCTACTATTTCTGATGTTGTAAAGAAAATGAAAAAATTAAAATTTGACAAATTACCAGTTATTCAAGATAAAGAACTTGTAGGTGTAGTAACAATAAGAGATATTTTAAATTTCAATCCAGAAATATATCCTGAACTTGATGAATTTGCTAAAGTTAGAGAAGAATCAAAAAAATTAAAATTAATAGAAAAATTAAAAATAACAAATGTTCTTGATGGAATTTGTGAAGAGTGTGGAAATAGAGAACTCCTTCACAGACAAGATGGCAGATTAATTTGTGATTCTTGTAGCAGTTCTATGTAATTAGTTAAGTATTTAAATAAAAATCTCTTTCTTATAACAATATGGCAGAAAAAGAAGAGATATTTTCAAGCAAAGTAGGCTACAATGGAATTTTTTCTTTTTCAGAATTCTATAACTTTTGTTATGATTGGCTTACAGAAGAAGTAGGTTTGGGCATTTCAGAAGATAAGTATGCTGAAAAACTGCAAGGAGATTCTAAAAACATAGATGTGGAATGGACAGGCGAGAAAAAAATTACAGATTATTTTAAATTTCAAGTAAAAGTTCAATTTAAAATTACTGGATTAGCAAAAGTAGAGGTGCTTAGGGGTAAAACAAAAGTAAGAACAAATCAGGGCGGTGTCAAGGTTGCTACAAAGGGAATTCTTATAAGGGATTATAAGGGAAAATTTGAAAAAAGTGGTTTTCAAAAGTTTTTAAGAGCTATTTATGAAAAATGGGTCATACATGCAAGAATAGAACAAATGGAAGACAAACTTGTTGGAGCATGTGACGGATTCTTATCTCAAGCAAAAGCATATCTTGATTTAGAAGGAAAAAGATAAAACAAATACATAATATTCCCTAAACCACAGAAATATTTATATACAATTCTCATTTGCATTTAATATGAAAAAAATCCTTATTTTCCTATCTATAGCATGCTTATTTTTACCAACAATATTAGCAGCAAATTTAGAAGTTGAAAAGCAAGGTTTAGATAATGTCTGGATATGGGGATTAGACAAAAGTATTAGTTTTGATTTAAAAATAACTAATCTTGGAGAAGCAAATACTGTTAATTTTTATAATCTCTTAGGATTTGGCATGGAACCTTCTGAAAAAATTTCTTTTGATAAGGATGAAACAAAGGAAATTGAATTAAAAGTGACTCCGACAGGAGAATCTGATTATCGTGGATTATACACTTTTGAATATTTTATAAAAGATAAAAATTCTTCTGATAAAGAAACACTAACTTTTAAAATAATAGATTTAGAAGATGCATTTGAAATAGGTTCTGGAGAAGTCGATCCGGAATCAAACTCAATTGAAATTTATATTCAAAATACTGTGAATTTCGATTTTGGAGAAATTGATGCAGAATTTTCTTGTCCATTTTTCAATCTTAAAGAAAATTTCACTCTTGGTCCAAACGAGAAAAAAACATTTAGTGTTCAATTAAATAAAGAGGATTTTAAGAAATTAGGTGCTGGTTTTTATGACATGGATGCAATAATTAAGGTCAAAGACAAAGAAGCAAAAGTAAGAGGAGTAATCAAATTCATTGAAAAAAATATTGTTACCAGTACAACAAAAGATTATGGAATTATAATCAGCACAAAGAAAATAGAAAAAACAAATAGCGGAAATGTGGTAGCAAAGTCAGAAACAGTAATAAAAAAGAATGTTTTTTCTAGATTATTTACAAGTTTTACTCCTGAGCCAGATATTATTGAAAGGCAAGGACTTGTTGTTTATTATACTTGGAGCAAAGAAATCAAACCAGGAGAATCATTTGAAGTAGTTATAAGAACAAATTGGATATTTCCTTTGTTAGTAATTGGATTTATTATAGTAATAGTGGTTCTTGCAAAACAATATTCAAAAACAAATTTAATCTTAAAAAAAAGAGTTTCTTTTGTTAAAGCAAAGGGGGGAGAATTTGCTTTAAGAGTTTCAGTATTTATTAATGCTAAAAAATATGTAGAAAGAATAAATATTATTGACCATCTTCCTCCTTTAGTTAAAGTTTATGAGAAATTTTCAGGAGAGCATCCTTCAAGATTAAGTGAAAAAACACGAAGAATAGAATGGGATTTTGAAAAATTAGAAGCAGGAGAAACAAGGTTTGTATCATATATAATTTATTCTAAAGTCGGAGTAGTTGGAAAGTTTGCTTTGCCTGCTGCTACAGCAATTTATGAGAAAGAAGGAAAAGTTCATGAAACAGAATCAAATAGAGCTTTCTTTGTAACAGAGCAACTCAGCAAAAAAGATGAAATTGATGAGGATTAAATGGAAAAAGGAACAACAAGGAACATTCATACTCACAATAAAAAAGAAAAAATATTAGATCTTCTCTACTTATTTAAAGACCAATATGTTATATTAGATGAACACGCACTTCTTTATTCTACAACTAGTTGCAGATGTGGAACCCCCCATGTTGATGTTTTTAGTAAAGAAGATTTGGCAAAACAAGAAGCTGCAAAATTTCCTTTAAAAAGATTGGCTGTTTTTGAATTAGACGAAGATTTCTATAAAAACTATGATTCGATTAGAGAACATGCTCTTACTCTTTCTTTGTATAGATTAGATAATAGTAACCCTTAAAAATGCCTTCTATCTTTTTATAATACCTCCCATAGCTTAGTGGTTTAAAGCGCCTGGCTGTAGAATAGGGTGGATAGTCTGTTATATTCACAGATATTAAATGAAACCTAATTAGTCAGATCCTATGACTGCTAGACTCAAATCAATAGATTTGGTCTGACTTCGGGAACAAGAAGTTCACGTCGTATGCAGTTCCCGGGAGATCCCCAGTTCGAGTCTGGGTGGGAGGATTTTATATTCTTTAAAAAGATTTAAAAGTAAAAAGAGTTTTGTTAAAACATAGTGAACTTTATTCTAGAGTTTTTGTTAAATACGCCAGATAAATATTGGTTGATTATATGGGGGTACCATATTCATAAGGCTTTTTGGGGGTTTTATTATTGATAATCGGGACTACCTTGGTCTATAAAAATAGTAAAACAAAAAACAAAAATTTACTTTTTTACAAAATTGGATGGATTTGTGTAATCCTAGGAGGACTTTTGACAATTCTATCTATTAGTGGAAATATTTACTTAGACAAAAAACCTTATTTAAATTTAATAAATAAAGTTAACTGATTCTCCTTTGAAACAAAAGGGATTTTTTATTTTCTCTCCTATAATAAACTTTATTAATACAATTTCCTTAATTGCCTCATGAAAAAGAGTGTTTTATTAATAACAATCTTAATCCCAATTTTAATTTTATTATTACCTGCAGTATTTGCTGATTCAATAGAGCAAGGAATATCAAAAGAAATTTCAGAAGTACTCCATTATGCAGAACAATTTGAAGTAGGAAATATAAATTATGCTCAACTTTGGATGCATATAGGTTCAGGACAAGCAAATTTAAACAGCATTTTAGGAACAAGTGGAGAAGGGGTAACAACTGCTTTAGAACTTTTTTTAGGTGAACCAGATTATACACAGTGGATATGGATAGAAAATCAAGGCCACCAAACAAAAATTGACCCTGCTGTTCCCACATGGAACAATAAGGTATTATTTGATGGAACAATTCAAATAAGGATTAGTGTAAAACCCATAATATTTAGTAAAAATAATATACAAAAATTAGTCTATAAATCAAATATTGTTATTGATCTTAAAAAACCAATATTAGAATCCCAAGTAATAGAAAAAGTAAAAGAGGTGGAAACATTATCTGAAATATTTTATGAGGAACCAACAACTGAAAATGCAGAACAATTAGCAAAAGCTAGTGTTGAAGCAGAAAGATCATTTAAAGCTTTTTCTGAACAAGATCCTAAGAATTATGAAGAACAATTAGAAAACATCATAGGAGAAGAATATAAAACTGAAACACAGGAAGTTGTTGTTGAAGAGTTTAAAATCTATGAAGATCCTGAAGAAGAATATGTTATCACAGCACAATTAGAAACTTCTGAAGACAAATCAATTCATCTTGTAATGGACATAAAAGGAAAAGGAGAAGAACTAGTCCCTGAAACAAAAACAACAGAAACAGCAGAATTTTTTGGAGATTCAGAAGATTTGCAAATTGAAATCGAAGCAACCCTTGAAAAATTCACTAGAGAAATAGTTTATGAAGATTTTAATATCATTAGTGCGGTAGAATTTGCAAAAGAATTAACTGCCATAAATAATTTACTTAATAAAGAAATAATATTAGAACCTATTGAGGTAAAGGTTGCTCGAGAAGCTATAAAAGAAACAACTCCTGTAAAGCCTGTTGAAGAACCTACCCCAGTAAAAGAAGTTACAGCAATAGAAGCTTCGCCAACTCGAATAACTGGGAGAGCAGTTACAGGAGAAGCTGCTACAGGAGAAACTACAGGAGAATCAATTACAGGTATTGTTGGAACTGAAGAAGATGAAGAAGAAGGAGAAAAAGAAATTAATGAAAAGCTACGAATATCTTATGGAGAAAGAGAGCAAATTTACAGAGAAGTGCTTTCTAATTTTCAAAAAACAGCAGAATATAGTTTTACTCAAACAGAATTTATTAAAAAAACAGTGCAGATTGTTGGAGATGAAAATAAAGAAATTTGCACAAATAAAATAGATGATAATGATAATGGAAAAATAGATTGTAAAGATGATTTATGTGCAGGCAAAATTTGTGAGACTCAAACAACACAAAATTTATACTGCATAGAAAGAACATGCAAAGCAAAAGATCCTCCAAGAGAAATAACAACAGTTTGTGGTAATCAAATTTGTGAATTAGGAGAAAAAACAACTTGTTCAAAAGATTGTATAACTTGTCATCCAAATACCCCCATAGGATGTCTTGGAGATGTTATATTTAGAGGAGAAGATAAAAATGGATGTCCACTTGACCCTCTTTGTTTAGAAAAAAAGACCACTTGCGCAATAAAAGACGATTGTCCTAAAACATTATGCGGAACAATAGATTGTGTAGAAGGACAATGTCAAACTTTCTTAGGAAAATGTGAAATTCCAGAATGTGTTTCTGGAATAAATAAAATTCAAACCTGCGTAGAAGGAGGCAGTATTATTGTTGAAAGGTGTATTAATGCATTATGGAAAGAAACAGGTGTTAAATGTGATGTGGCCATAGGAGAAGCAGAAGAAGTAGCTACAGGCAAGGGAAGTGAATGCTCTATTAAAGAAGATTGTGGAATGGATAATAGTATATGTAGTAACGGGTGGTGCATAATAATTCCAAAGAATACAATTCCCCCAATAATTGAAATAGAAGAAAATATTAGAGACGATCAAATAATTGAAGGAGAAAAAAGACGTGTTGAAGCATGGTGTGTTGAAGATGTGTGTGTGTATCGGGAAAAAACAGAATCTTCTCCATCTATAACAGGGGGGGTAATAACAGGGGAGCCAATTACAGGAATTGCTAGGACAGAAGAACCAGAAAGTTATAGTGACGAAGAATTTGTATCCAAAAAACTTTCAGAAGAAAAAGATGCTTTTATTATGGGGGGGATATATAGAAATGATCCAAAAGAAACAGGAGCATTTATGTTTTTCAATGGAGAAGGAGAAAATTTTGATGCAATACAAGAATTAAAACAAGAATATTATGCACAGGGGAGTGAAACATGCCAGGAAAATTTAGCAAATGCCATAGCAGAAAGAAAAGAAATTGAAAATAGTTTTAATCAAGAATTTCTTGCTCAATTTTTTGAAC
>JAFCFX010000024.1 GCA_017608405.1 Candidatus Pacearchaeota archaeon
GATAAAATAATTATACAACCCAAAGGATTTGTTGGACCTGGTTCAGATAGTGCTCTTGCTTTGACAGATGATGATGTAGATGCAGTAAAAAAGGCTTCTGGAGTTTTTGATGCTATAGGAATCTCATTTAGATCAGCAGAGATCACATTTAAGGATGAAAAAGAGTTTCAGTTAATTATTGGATATGATCCTAAAAAACCAATGCTTATGGAACTTTATGATCTTGGGGTGGAAAAAGGGAGGAATTTAAGACCAGGTGATACAAGACAGGTTGTTTTAGGATATAACTATCAAGTTCCTGGTAAAATATTTTCAAAAGCAATTGAAGTAAATCAGAAAATTGAGATAAATGGTCGGGAGTTGAAAGTTGTGGGTTTTTATGAGTCTGTTGGAAGCGCTCCAGATGATGCTCAGATTTATATTTCTAGTGACTATATGGAGGAATTATACCCTGATGAAGAGATTTCTTATTATTGGGTTATGGCTAGAGTTGATATTGAAAAAATGGATATAGCAATTGAAAATGTTGAGAAAAATTTAAGAAAAGAAAGAGGTTTAGAAAAAGGAAAAGAAGATTTTTTTGTGCAGTCTTATGAAGATATGATGGATTCTTATATGAGTGTTTTAAATATTATTATTGGATTTGTAATTTTAATTGCTCTTATTTCTGTTGTTGTTTCAGCTGTAAATACTGCTAACACAATGATTACCTCTGTTCTTGAACGTTATAAAGAAATTGGGGTTCTAAAAGCAATTGGAGCAAGAAATACAGAAGTATTTGGAATTTTCTTATTTGAATCTTCATTTTTAGGTTTTGTTGCAGGAGTTATTGGGGTTTTACTGGGGTGGGGGCTTAGTTCTCTTGGCGGAATGATACTCTCAAATCTAGGTTGGGGGTTTTTACAACCTTATTTTTCAATTGAGTTATTTGTAGCATGTATATTATTTGCCGTTGCAACAGGAGCTATTTCAGGAGTTATTCCGGCAATAAAAGCATCTAAGACAAATACAGTTGATGCTTTGCGTTATGAATAAAATTCGTAATGTTTTACCAAATCTTTGATTTGAGTTTGCGTTATGAATAAGATTTAAAAACCAAAGAAGTTAGTTAATTATTCATGAAAGAAGAATACTTCCCTGAAAACATTATAATTACTTCTAATACAACTTTTTTTAGAGATATTAGAAAAAAGAAGTCAGTGGGTTATGATAAATGCTTTGAATATTATGGCGCTTTTTTACTTTATGATGAAGACGAAGATGGAGAATTAGAATTAAAATTATCTAGTAGAAGTAAAATAAGAAAGAGAATAGAAAAAAAAGCAAAAAGATTAGGGGCAGATTTAGTTTTTGTGCTGGAAGATCCACCTGAAGATCTAAAACTTTATACTGGAAAACTTTTTTATTATAAACGCTGTAGTACGGAGATGTAGTTATCTTCTATGTTTTTGTTGCTCTTTTAATTTCTTTTTCTTATGTTTTCTATAGAAGAAGTAAATTATTATTACAATAACTATTGCAACAACTACATAGGTGGTTGTTGAGGTTGATTCTGCTTCTTCTTTAAAATATTCTGGTTCAAATAAAACTGTTTTTTCTAAATGTCTTCTGGCATTTGTTGAATCAGTGTAATATATGTCTAATTTTATTTCCCCTTCTTTTGGAACAGCTGTGAAGTCTGCTGTTGTATATTCATTTGAGTCGAGATCTCCAACAATATTTGTTTTTGCTCCGTAAACTTCTATTGTGTCTTGTTTTGGAATCTCAATTGTTAATGCTTCTACATCTGATTTTGCTGTATTTAATATTTCAAAAGTTAATTCTTTTGTTGAAGGTATATAATTTTTAATGTAGATTTCAAAATCTGCTTTTACGTCTTTAATATTTAGATTAAGTTGTTTTGTTTCATAATTTTCATTATTTGCGTATTTGTATTGAACTTCTATTGGATTATTTCCATCAAGGGCAGAACTATCTACTCTAACTCTATAGGGGGCCATTAAAAACGAACTATAATCTCTTTTGAAAGTTCCTGATTTAATTGTAATTATTGGGTTTGTGTTTGGATCAAATGAAATTGGATATTTTTCTAGAAGTTCAAATACTACTGTTCCACACTCTGGGTTTTCAATTCCATTTATTTGAAAAACAATTTCAACATATTCACCTGGGATTGCAGGGTATGGGTCTTGATTTAGTAAAGTTACATCTAAAGCACAGGCTTCTGCACTGATATTTGCAAAGCTAAATATAACCACTAAAATAAAAAACCCAATTAAAATCCTCTTTTTCATAAAGATATATGGTTTTTTGATTTTTAAATCTTATTATTGATTACAATAATTATTTTATATGCAAATCTAGTTTAAAAAACATGGCAAATCATAAACAGTTGAGTGCTTCAAAGATTACAACTTATTTGGGTTGTTCTATGGCTTATTATCTGCATTATATTGCTCATGAGAAAACTCTTGACCCTATTAGAATGGGTTTTGGAAGAAGACAGCACTATATGATTGAAAAATTCTTTAAGGTTAATTATAAATCTGATGAAACTTTTGCAAGAGCTTGGAATTATGATTGGATAAGCTATCTTGCTGGAACTTATCTTAAAGGAAAACAAAAAGAAAATTTAGAAGTTAGAGAGATTGAAACTGGAAAAGATAAATCAATAAAAATTGGAAATCATACAGAATTATTTAATTTTGAAGATCCACGTGGGTTGTTTTTTGGATATATGAGGCTTGGTTCAAGTATTTTGAGACCTTTTTATAAAAAACATAAAGATAAAACAAAACCGCTTGCAATTGAACTAGCTTTTGGAGTTAAAAAAGGTGAGCAGATTTATATTGGAGATCATTTAGTAAGAGGAGTTTTTGATGCAATAATAAAGGTAAATGGAAAATACTATG
>JAFCFX010000016.1 GCA_017608405.1 Candidatus Pacearchaeota archaeon
AAATGAACTTTGGAAACCAATTGAAGAAGATTTAAAAAAATCTGGAATTGAAAAAGTCTTTTCAAGAGCATACCCCAGAATAATTCCCCTTACACAAAGAATAGGATTTAAATTATTAAAAAATAAAATTTTCAATAGACCCAAAAAAAATGGCTCTTTATTTACAAGAATTACAAACACCCTAATTCCTCCCTATGTCTATCAAATAGAAAAAGAAATCTGAGCACAACAATTCTTATAAATAATGTGGGCATCTAAAGAAAATGGATGGAAAAAGACTAAAAGAAATATTTACTGAATGCTCTGATGAATTTTTAGAACCAATGACTTTTAAAGATTTAAAAAAAGGAAACAAATATATTTCAATGCCTTGGCCAGGAGATAATAAAGGAGATGGGGGATTTAAGGGGGAACACTATCTTTTCCAAAAAATAAATCCCATAGTTGAGGATCCAAATAAACATCCTGTTATCTGCACCTATAACGCAATAAGAATAAAGGATGGATCACTCACTTATTTCTCAGACAATTCCCTAGTCACAAAAGTAGAATAACCACAACTTTATTAACTATTAATTTACTATTTCTTACATGCTCGAAAAACTAGGAGAAGTATTAAGAAAAGCAACAAATAAAATAGCTAATGCTATATTTCTTGATAAAAATTTAGTTGATTCAATAGTCCGAGACCTACAAAGAGCATTAATTGAAGCAGATGTAAGCATAAGCTTGGTAAAACAACTAAGTGATAAAATAAAAAAAACAGCACTAGATGAAAGAATAAAACAAATAGATAAAAAAGAACATATTATCAAATTATTGCATGAAGAACTTATAAATATTCTTGGAGAATATAAAGAATTAAAATTAAGCAAAGGTCAAAACAAAATAATGCTCATTGGATTATATGGGGCAGGAAAAACAACTACAATTGCTAAATTAGGAAATTATTTTGCAAAAAGAGGAAATAAAGTTGCATTAGTCGGATTAGATGTTCACAGACCCGCTGCTCCAGAACAATTAAAACAATTAGCAGAAAAAAACAAATTAACTTGTTTTATTGATTCTGAAGAAAAAGATCCAATTAAAATTTACAAAAAATATGAAAAAGAATTAAAAAATTATAACTTAATCTTAATAGACACTGCAGGAAGACACAGCCTAGATGAAGATTTAGTAAAAGAAGTAAAAATATTGGGCAAAGAAATAAAACCAACACAATCAATTTTAATTATGCCTGCAGATATTGGACAGGCAGCAAAAAAACAAGCCCAAGAATTTAAAAATGCAATAGATATTTCCGGGGTAATTATCACAAGAATGGATTCAACTGCAAAAGCAGGCGGAGCCTTAACAGCTTGTGCAGAAACAAATGCAGGGGTTTATTTCATAGCAACAGGAGAAAAAATAAATGATATAGAAGAATTTGATCCTGAAAGATTTCTCTCAAGACTTTTGGGCATGGGAGATCTACAATCTTTAATAGAAAAAATAAAATCAGTAACAGATGAAAATAAACAAGCAAAAATTCAAAAAAAATTAGAACAAGGAAAATTAAGTTTAGATGATGTTGTTGAGCAAGTAAAATCAATGGGAAATTTAGGAGGATTTGATAAAATAAAATCCATGGTCCCTGGTCTAGGAAATGCAAAAATTCCTGAAGGAGTAATGGAAAATCAAGAAGAAAAAATAAAAAAATGGGAACACATCATAAAATCCATGACTCCAGAAGAAAAAGAAAACCCAGAATTTCTAAAAAAACAAACTTCAAGAATTTCAAGAATTGCAAAAGGGGCAGGAGTAAATAATAGCAACATAAGATCTTTACTAAAACAATATGATATGCTTAATGAAATAATAAAGGGTGGAACAGACATGGATATGTCAAAAGGTATTTCTGAAAAACAAATGAGAAAACTTGCAAAAAAATTCGGCAAGATAAAAAGATTTAAAATTTAAGGTTTATTTATTATTCCGAAGTTTATCTATAAAAAACTGGGGAATTGATGTTCTAATATAGTTTTTAGTTACATCTACAAAAGCATCTAAAGTGCCAGTTTCAAAAACCTTATTCCCTGCAGGACCATAAATATCAAAAACCATCCTAAAAAGTCTTCCTTTTAAATTATAAAGTGTCATATCCACATTATAAGAATCTCCTTTCTTAAGTCCGCCCTTGTGTCTCGGAGCAGGATTTTTCCACATCCCCCTTCTCATGGCAACACCATAATCATCATTAAATATTTTATCACTCCAATCAAATTGTTTTAAAAAATCAGCTCTCACTTGCTCACAAATATCAAAATAATCCGCAGTATTCATGTGGTTATTTGCATCATTTAAAGTATCAACTACATAGTTAAATTTCCCTTTATATAATAAGTCTTCGAAGCCTGTCATAAACTCCTCTAAAAACTAGCACTTTTAAAACTTATGTTTCAAGCCCAATTCCAATTTAAGATTATCATACTTAAAATCATCTACACCTTGTATATAAAAATAAGTCTTATCAGCTACAGGAACTTCAACTCCTAATTTAAAAGGAAAAGTCACTTTAGAATCATCTAATCCATCTTCTAAGCCTTTAAGTCCAATGCCTATTTTTCTATATAGTCTCCATGCCTCTGCCCCTTTTAATGGAAAAGAGTTTGTATTGAACAGATTAAGCTCAATCCTATATTGTTTACCATCTAAATAATTTTTATCCAAAGTCGCATTTCTATTTTTATCAAAATATTCTATCTTAGATTCTATTTCAAAGCCACCAGATAATTTTTCAAAATGTTCAGAGACCTGTAATTTTTTACTTAAAGATAATTTTATCCAAGAAGGATTATTTGATTCTACAGCATCATGCTTTAATAAATAAACAGAATATTTTAGTTCTTCTGTTTTCTTTGTCTTATTTTGTGAAACACTTTCAGGAGCAATTAAAAGAGCTGCCAATATAACCCCCCCTGAAATCGCCAGGTTTCTTGCTATTTTATTCATTAAACTTGCAAAAACTTAAGGTATATAAATATTATTGTCATAAGAGTAAAAATGAAAATTACAAAGAATCAATTAAACAAAATCAAAAAGTTTGTTATTAAAAAAATTTCAAAAAATGATGATGCTCATGGAATAGATCACATTGAAAAAACAGTTAAGTTTGCAAAATATCTTGCAAAAAAAGAAAAAGCAGATATTTGTAAATGTGAAATTGCAGCCTGGCTCCATGACATTGCTAAAAAATTAGAGAAAAAAGGAAAAGACCATGGAAATGTTGGAGCAAAAGAAGCTAAAATTTTCTTGAAGACACTAAAACTTCAAAAAGAAGACATAAAAGATATTGTCTATATAATCCAAAGACACAATAAGGGAGGGAAAAAGAAAATAATAGAAGCAAAAATAATCTGGGATGCTGATAAACTACAATTGTTGGGTCCAAAAGGATTACTAAGAAGTTATAGGTATCTTATATCAAAAGGAAAAGACCAAAAGACCGCGTACAAAATCTATCGAAAACAATATAATTTTTACATAAAAAAATTCCATACTAAAACAGCTAAAAAAATAGTAAAAAAAGATCGTGAATTCTTTAAAAAATTTAATATAGAACTTCAAAAGAAAAAAATATGATAAATTTCAAATGAAACAAAAAATAATAGCGCAAGGAGCAGAAAAATCAAAGATTTGCACACCAGGTTCATCAAAAATAATAGCTCAAGGCGCAGAGGCAAAGATTCTCCTAAACAGAAACACCATCACAAAAGATAGAATAAAAAAATCCTACAGAATTCCTGAACTTGATAACGCCATTAGAAAAAAAAGAACACGATCTGAAATTAAATTGTTAGAAAAAGCCAGTAAAGTAATAAATGTGCCATTACCTTTGACTATTAACAAAAAGAATCCTAGTTTTCAAATCCACATACCTTTTATCGACGGTAAAAAACTCTCAGATCATCTTGATAAACTAAAAAACAAATTCTTAATTTGTAAACAAATAGGTAAAGATATTGCAAAACTCCATGATAATTCAATAATTCATGGAGACTTAACAACAAGTAATATGATTTTAGTAAATAATAAAGAAAAAATTAGTAATAAAAAATCTGTTAATAATAAAACCTATAAGCGAATTTCTACATTAACTACTTCTCATCAATCTACGAACAAAGTGAGGAGCAAACCAATTATCTTCTTTATTGACTTTGGCTTAGGATACATCTCACACAAACTAGAAGACAAGGCAGTAGACCTACATTTATTAAAACAAGCACTAGAAGCCAAACATTACAAACACTACAAAGCGCTCTGGAAAGCAGTTGAATCTGGATATAAAACTAACAGTGAATCAAAAAAAGTATTAGAACGCCTTACAGCTGTAGAAAAACGCGGACGATATAAGCATTAATTAGGATTTATTCTCAAAAAATTTGCATTTGTTTGTGGCAAAGGTCTTGGAGCAACCAAGCCAGTTAAATCTCCTGTAAAACTACCTTCTGCAAGATCAAAATCCATTTTAACAATAGGTATTTTCCCATTTCTAATTCTTGTAACAATAAATCTCCCTTGCAAAGGAGAATCTAAATTAACTTCTCTTCTAAATTTCTGGTTAAGCTCAGTTAATTTTAACTTACCCTCACAACCAAATTTTCTAAACTCCATTATATCAATATCTAAAAGATCCTTTATCATAAGTTCTTCCCAAAAACAATAAGCTGCCTGAGAAATAGTTATATGAGAACCTCTTGGAGTCCAGTATTGAGAAGAAAGCATTGTAACAGATGGCTCAATTGGATTAAATCCAAACCATCCTTTTTTGCCAGAATAATCCTGACTCGTTAAAGTAAAATACCCTTGTAAATACACTTCACTCAAAAAGTCAAATGAACTTTGCATATTTTAACACAAAAAAAGAGGTTTTTAAAGATTTATACATTCACTTCTTCTCTTTCTTACCTTCAAATGCCCTAAGAATTTCTAAAGGAACCCCAAACACAACAGTATTACTCTGATCAGAACTTAAATCATTTAGAGTTTGCAAAGTCCTTAAATGCAAAGCACCAGGAGATCCAGTCAAAACCTTTGCTGCCTTAGCCATATTATTTGCTGCTGCAACTTCCCCTTCTGCTTTAATAATAACAGCTCTTTTCTCCCTCTCAGCTTCTGCTTCCTTACCAATAGTTCTTTTCAACTGCTCAGGAAGCTCAATATGTTTTAATTCAACAGATTCTACCTTAATGCCCCAAGGATCAGTTGCTTTATCTACAATCTCTTTAATTCTCTTTGAAACAGAATCTCTTTTACTCAACAATTCATCCAAACTAACCTCTCCAACAAGATCTCTCATTGTTGTCTGAGCTAACTGACTCACTGCATAATTAAAATGTTCTACTTCAATTATTGCTTTTTGTGCATCCGCAACTTTGTAATATAAAACAGCATTAACTTTAATAGAAACATTGTCTCTTGTAATTGCATCTTGATCAGGAACATCAATTGCCTTAACTCTTATGTCAACCCTCTGCCAAGATTGAATTATGGGTATAACAATTCTCAGTCCAGGACTCATCATCCCAGTAAATTTACCTAAAGTAAATCTAACCCCCCTTTCATATTCTTTAACAACTTTAAGTGCAGAAACAATAAACAAGAAAATTATCCATCCAATAATCCAATTAAATACCATGAATTCTCAAAAGAATATTGTTATTTAAATCTTGTGGAAAAATAGCCCTGCTTGGATTAGCTTGGATGCGCGCAGACGAGCTAGCTAGAGGCCTTGCCTCTTGTCTCGGACCTGGAAGGTTCGAATTAATAGCCCTGCCAGGATTCGAACCTGGGTCCCAACCTCCAAAGGGTTGAATACTTGACCACTGTACTACAGGGCTATAGAAAAAATACTTGAATTTTATTTTTAAAACTATCTAATCACCTAAAAACCCCTTCATAAAACAGTGTCCTATTAACCTCTTGTTTCTTGGGATTAACCCACTTAAACATTTTCTTTAACTTAGCAGGTTTATATTTTTCCCCGATCAAGGCTGCTGCAAGCTGTTTATATTCTTCACTTGCCTTAGATTTAGGTTTATATTCTGTAGAAGGGGAAAACTTAGACAAAGACTTTAATATGTTCAGATCATAAGGAATGACAGCCATAACAGGCACTTCTGCTGTTTTTTCAATGTCTTCAAAAGACAATTCAAAATTTTTATTATGAACTTTATTAAGGATCAAGCCATTAATTGGGGTTCCTCTTCTTTTTGCAAACTTTATAGCCTTCAAAGTATTGCTTAAAGTAGGATAATCAGGAGTAGTTACTACAAGAATAGCATCAGAAGCTAACATTACCCCCAGGGTTTCTTCATTTAATGCAGGGGAAGAATCAAGAAGTATGACATCGTATTTTTTCCTTAAATATCCAATCCTATCTCTTATTTTTAATGGACTTATTCTTAAACGATTATATATTGAAGCAGGAATTAAATCAAAACCATCTAATTCATGAATAGCTTGGCTAGGTTTAGCCTGCCTTGCTAAAACATGATGAAGAGTTGTTTTAGGATCTATTAAGTTTAAATGCAAACCTAAATTGGGAGCAGAAAGATTACCGTCGACTAATAAAACCTTTTTATTAAATCCAGCTATTGCTGATCCTAAAGCAGCAACAATCGAAGTCTTTCCTACACCTCCTTTTAAACTCACCACCCCAATTATCATCCCCATATAAAAATGAATTTAAATTGGTTTAAATAGTTTTTTAATCTGACTTTATCTCCTCGGACTAATTATTCTATTGAGGGTTTTTTGAGTAACCTTAGGATATTTCTTACTCTCTTTTCTAATTTCATAAAGTTCTTTCAAAAAGATATTTAGTAACTTTCTAGAAGCAGCATTCATTTTTCTTGGCTTATATTTATCTTGACTTTTATATTCCATTGCCTAAAAAAAAACAACAAATGCTTAAAAACATATCTATGGCTCACAGCAAACTTTAAAAAAGCAAATCGCAATCTAATAAGATGCCAGAGAAAATACAAGCAAAAAAAACAGCCTCAAAAAAGCTATCACAAGAAGACTTTGAAAAGAAAGTATTAGAACTAGCTAAAAAAGGTTTAACAAGTGAGAAAATTGGAGAAGAATTAAGAAAACAAGGAGTTCATCCGAAAGAATATAAGAAAAAAATCTCAAAAATACTTGGAGACAAATATGTTAATCCAGACTTAAAAAATGTAGAAGTAAAATTAGAAAGAGTGAAAAAACACTATGAAAAAAACAAGCAAGACAAGCGAGCAATGAGGGAAAAAGACAGAATCTTTGCTCAGTTAAGAAAATTGAAAAAATATTTCAAGATACCAACAAGGTAGCTAAATATATTTAAATAAGACTTGTTTAGAAAAAGAACAATAACAACAAAGTTGTTTATTGCCTAATTAAAAAATGAAAGAGGTAAAAGATTTAGAGGTGCAGATAAAAGAAGTTTCTGAGAAGTTTCTTGAAGTTTCAAAAGAAAAAGAAATCCAAATAATAAGTCATTTTGACACAGACGGAATTTCATCTGCAACAATCATGATTCAAGCATTAAAAAAATTAGATAAAAAATTTTCAGTTAAAATTATAAAAAGTCTTGAAGAACAATTTATTTTAAATCTTCCAAAAGATAAATTAACTCTTTTTTTAGATCTAGCTTCAGGAAGTTTAAACCACATTACCAAAGCAGAATTAAAAGACGTCTTTATCATAGACCACCACGAAGTAATTGAAAAGGTTCCAGAAAACATTCAAATAATAAACCCAGAATTACATGAAAAGCAAAAAATAAGTGGTTCAGGCTTAACTTATCTTTTTTGCAGAGAAATAGATTCATCAAATAAAGAATTTGCAAAACTCGCAATCTTAGGCATGATTGGAGACATGCTTGACAGAGAAATAAACAAATTAAATAATGGAATTTTAAATGATGGAGAAGTAAAAAGAAAAAGGGGGGTTTTAATATATCCTTCAACTCGTCCTCTAAACAGGGTGTTGGAATTTTCATCAAAACCATACATCCCCGGAGTAACAGGAAATGTAAAGGGAGTTTTAGAATTATTAAGGGAAATTGGATTAAAACCAGAAACAGGCAAATACAAAAGTTTAATAGAACTAGATAAACAAGAAATGTCAAAACTCGTAACTTCAATAATGCTAAGAAATCCAAAAGCAAAAAACACAGAAATTATCGGAGATATTTTTTTAATAAAACTTTTTAATAAACTTGAAGATACAAGGGAACTCAGTGCAATGATTAATGCTTGTTCAAAATTTGGGGAAAGTTCAACTGCAATTCAATTACTCCTTGAACTGCCAAAAGCAAAAAAACAAGCAGAACTAATTCATGCAAAATATAAACAAAACCTTGTCTCAGGATTAAAATATACCTCTGAAATAGAAAAAATACAAGGAAAAGGTTTTGTAATTATAAATGCAAAAGATCAAATAAAAGACACAATCATAGGAACAATCGCAAGTATATTATCTAATTCTGCCTTATATGAAGAAGGGACAATAATAGCTACAATGGCATATTATGAAGACAAGATAAAAGTTTCTGCACGAACAGTAGGAAAAAATGGAAGAAATGTCAGAGAACTCTTAAGCAAAGCCATGGAAAAAATAGAAGGGGAAACAGGAGGCCATGAATTTGCAGCAGGATGTATTCTAAAACAAGAAAAAGAACAAAAATTTATAAATAACCTCAAAAAGAATCTTGAAATTGAATTAGTTAAGGTTTAAGACTAAACATAAAACTTCTCCTTAAACTCTTGTCCCGAAGGATTTAAAACCCTTATTTTTCTCAATAAAACATGACAGATTTAGAACCTGGAGAAATAGTAATGTGCACTGTTGAAAGAATAGCTGGAACTGTGGTTTTTGTGAAAATAGATAATGATGGGCAAGGAAGCATAATTTTAAGTGAAATTGCACCAGGAAGAATTAGAAACCTAAGAAATTACGTTGTTCCAAAAAAAAGAATAGTTTGCAAAGTGCTAAGAGTCTCTGGGGACAGAATTGATCTTTCCTTAAGAAGGGTTACTCAAAAAGAACAAAAAGAAATAAAAGAAAAATACAAACAAGAAAAAAGCTATAAGAACATTATCAAGAGTGTTATTGGAGACAAGATAGAAAAAGTAATAAATAAAATAACAGAACAAGAAAAAATTTATGATTTTGTAGAAGAAGCAAAACAAAATCCTAAAAAATTAGAAAAACTCGTCGGCAAATCAGATTCAAAAAAAATCATTGACATTTTAAATACTCAAAAACAAAAAAAAGCAATATTAAAAAAAGAGATAAATCTAACTTCAACCCAACCCAATGGCCTAGAATTAATTAAAAAAATTCTTACAAATATAAAACAAGCAGAAATAAAATATGTTTCTGCAGGAAAATATACACTAAAAACAGAAGATAAAGACATGAAAACAGCAGACAATAAATTAAAAAAAATATTTGATGAAATAGAAAATAAATCAAAAAAACTTAAAGTAGAATTTGGTATTAAGGAAAAGTAAATTTAAACCGTGTATAACAAGGTGACATATGTCACTAGTGAAGTTATGTGTAAAACCGAAAATTAGTTCGCATGTAAAATCATGCGAATTATATGAAAAAAGAGGAAATTAGAAAAGAATTTT
>JAFCFX010000004.1 GCA_017608405.1 Candidatus Pacearchaeota archaeon
AATTTTCCTGTTGATGAAAAATTTTGGAAATAATTTTTATTCTTTCCCTAGTTAAGGTTCTTTAACAAGCATTATTATTTTCTTTATATCTTTCGAAACATCAAGTTGTTCCAGGACAAGAGAATCTTTTCCTTCTTCACTTTCAAAACGAGACAATGAAAAATTTCCTTTTGGACTGTCTTCTGGATCACATACTTGGGGTTTTATTTCCACATGAGTTAATGCTATCCCACTTTCTGTGTTGTAATTTCCAAAACAATCACATGCAAACCTTGGCTTTAAGTTTTCTTTAATCGCATCACAATAAAATTTATAGTCTGTAAATGTCCATTCAATATATTCGTCATCTGTAATTTGTCCACTTCCGCTACTATAGCCTTTTACTCGGGTATATGTTCCTTCATACACTCCTCTTAAGCTACTTGGAGGACTTACAACAATATCCTTTGCACAATTTTGTGGGAATAAAAAACTTCCGAGTACAATGCCTGTTGTAATGAGGAATTTATTGAGGGTTTTCATAGATTTTCAAAGACTTTCAAACTTATATTTTTTGTGATTTAAAGTAAATAAAGCATGATTGTGGGAATCATTAAACAACCCATCATCAAGGTTCTTTTTACTTTTAATGAAATACAGTAGATTCCTGTTAGTGTGGATATTGATAAGATTATTACTCCTAGAAATCCAGAAATAAGGAAAACAACTAAAACAAGAAAAAAGAGAGTTGTTATTGAGATTTTTGTGTAGTTTATTTTATTTATTTTTCTTGAAGCAAATTTTGCTAAAGATTTTGTTAAGAAAAAAGCAAGTATGCCTGAGATAATTATTGTGATGAGAATTAAAATTAAGATATTTGTTTCTATTTTTCCTATTATTTCTTTTATTGCAACTGCTGCACCTGTTCGTGTTCTTGAAATAATATAGAGTGAAATAAATGAAAATCCCATGACTAAGGTGTTTGTTGCACCTAGTAAAATAAGAAAACCTTTCCTATTTGCTTTGGAAATTGTGTTTCCTATTATTGCTGCTTGTCCACTTCCCAAACCAGGGAGAAAACTGCATAGGGGGGAGGCTATGAGTGCTCCTAATAGTGGTTTGAAGATTTTTGTTTTTGGCTTTGTTATTTTTTGGGGGGGTATTTGGATTTTATTTTTTATTGAGAGTATTAGCATTGATGAACCAAATAAACCTGTTAAAAGCGGGAGGAGGGGTTGGTTAAGATTTTCAAAATTTAATATACACAGTCCTAAGATACCTGTAAGGAAAAAAACAAGGAGTGCTTTGGATCTTTTTTGTTCTGTGGATATTATAAAGAAAGATGCAAAAATTAATAATCCTGGAATGATGATCGGAAGGATGTTTTTTATTTTTGAAATGATAAAAATAGATGGGAAAAATATTATCATCAATATAAAAATTGCTGCTAAACTTCCATAGCAAGTTAAAATAATTGCTTCATATCCCAAACCTTTTTTTAATAATTTATGTCCAGGTAAAACAGAAAGTTCTGTATCTGTATCTGGACAGCCTAGAAATACAGAAGGAATAAAATCAATAAAAGTATGGGCAATAGCCATTGCTACGATAAAGGCCACAAAATAAATTGGAGGAATAGAAGAGAGGAGATTTAGTGATAAGGAAATAAGAAATATCCCAATAAGATTTATATGAATTCCGGGAATTAAGCCTGTGAACGTACCTATTGTACATCCGAGCAATAATGCGAGAATAATCTCAATAAGCATGCCAAGGAAAACATTTAAGAATTAATAACAATTGTTGTGATTATGAATGTTGATAAAAGGTTTGAATTAGTAAAGAGAAATACAGATGAGATAATTGGAGAAGCAGAGTTAAAAAAATTATTAAAAGAAAAGAAAAAACTAATTGTGTATTGGGGGACTGCTCCAACAGGAAAGCCGCATGTTGGATATTTTTTACCTGCATTAAAAATAGCTGATTTATTAAAGGCTGGTTTTTATGTTAAGATTTTGTTGGCTGATTTGCATGCTGCATTAGATAACACCCCTTGGCCTGTTTTAGAAAAAAGATATGATTATTATTCAAAAGTTATCCCACTCATGATTAAATCAATGGGTGTGGATACAAAAGAATTAGAATTTGCCAAAGGAAGCGATTTTCAATTAAAACCAGAATATATGTTTGATGTTTTGAGATTGTCTAGTTTTACCTCTGTTCATGATGCAAACAAGGCTGCTTCAGAAGTTGTTAAGATGGGGAAAAATCCAAAGGTATCTGGATTATTATATCCTTTGATGCAGGCTGCAGATGAAGAATATTTAGAAGCAGATGCGCAATTAGGAGGAACAGATCAAAGAAAAATAATGGTTTTAGCAAGAGAAAAACTTCCTAAGTTACGTTATAGAGCTAGAGTTGAAATATTAAATCCGCTTATTCCAGGTTTAATTGGTGAAAAAATGAGTGCATCTGATGAAAGATCAAAAATTGATTTATTAGATAGTGAAAAGAGTGTTAAGAGAAAAATAAATAGTGCTGATTGTGTTGCAGGAAATCCTAATAATGGGCTTATGGCTTTTTTAAGATATGTTATTATGACTTTAAAACAAGACAACAAACAAAAGTTTGTTGTTGAGAGATCAGATAAATATGGGGGGAATTTAGAATATGATGATTATAAAGCAATTGAGAAAGATTTTGTAGCAAAGAAGTTGCATCCCTTGGATTTAAAAAATGCAGTTGCTCGGGAAATTGTTGAAATGCTTAAACCAATTCAAAAGAAGTTTAAAGATCTTGAAAAATTAGCTAAAAAGGCTTATGATTGATTATCTTGTTTTGAATTCTATAACATCAAGATCCTTTAGTTTATGTTTTAATCCTATTTTTTGTCCTGCGAATTTGCTACTGGGCCCCCAGATTTTTGTTTCAGATACTGATTTTGAAAAACCATGCAATATTTTTTCAGCAACATCCTTGACTGTTGAATCTGGTTTTAGTATTATTGGCTTTGGAGATTTTTCTTTTCCAGGTTCTTTTGTATAAACTCTTATTTTATCAAAGCTTTTGAATATTTTTTCTTTTAATTCTTCTAGGTTTTTTTGTGAGTGGAGATTAATGATGGTGTAGTTATATTTTTTTGATTTTAGTGTTGCTTCTAGTTTTCGTTTGTCTAGGGGATTTTTTATGTTAAATATTATAATTTTTTTACCTGGATTTTTTCCAAGCAAATTATTTATTTTTTCTATTTGATTAAGAGCAGTTATTATTATTAGTAAGGTATCTGCTGTGTGGGGTATACTCCTGTTATAATATTCTGATTCTATTGCAGGAATTTCTATTAATTGTATTTGTGTGGAAGCATAATTCATTATTCCTTGTTGAGGATATTTTGTAGTAAAATTATAATCAGCAATTTCTGGTTTTGTGTTTGTTAAAAGAGAAAGAAGAGAAGATTTTCCTGTATTTGTTAAGCCTATGATGACTGCTTGCATGTCTGCTTTTTTTATTCCTGTTTTAGAAGATTTTTTTGATTTTTTTGATTTGTCTAATTGTTGTTGAAGTTTTTTTAGTCTTAATTTAAGTTGTGCTCTTAAGTTTTCAGCCCCCTTGTGTGCTGGAGCATGAGAAATCATTTTTTTTAATTTTTCTATTTTTTCTTCCAGAGTTTGGGCTAAATTGTATTCTTTTTCTGCTGCTAAAAATTCTGGATGCGCATTTATTGGCATATGAAAATTAATTTTTAGAAGCTTAAATATTTAATGAATTAAGAAACTTTATAAATTAAAATATCTAATACTGATTATGGAACAACAAATAGAAGAAAAAAAACAAGAGGTAAAGAAACCAGAGATAAAGCCTGTTGCTCAACCAGCACAGACTCAACAAACAAAACCTCAGACAACTCAACCAACAACTCAACCAACAGGAGAAGAAGAGGGCGGTTCTAAATGGGGGATATGGGTAATTGCTATATTGGTGGTTTTGGCAGGTATTGGGGCTTATTTTTTATTTTTTTAAATGAATTAGAAATTAGAATTGCATTATCTTTAAATACTTCTAAGAGTTAAATCATATCATGAAGGATAATTTTTATAGAAAGGTGTTGAAAAATGGAATGACAATCCTTTTTGAAAAAAGAGATATTCCTGTTGTAAGTGTGGCTTTTGCTGTTGGAAGTGGGGGGATTAATGAAACTGCTTCTGAAAAAGGGATTTCTCATTTTATTGAACACATGCTTTACAAAGGAACATCTAAAAGAAATAATAAACAAATTGCAGAAGAGATTGAGAAAAAAGGGGGAGAATTAAATGGTTTTACTGATGAGACAATTACTGCTTATTGGTGTAAGATGCCAAGCAGACATCTTGATATTGCTTTAGATGTTTTAAGCGATATAGTTAAAGATCCTTTGTTTGATGAAAAAGAATTAGAAAAAGAAAGAAAAATTATTTTTGAAGAAATAAAAATGAGAAAAGACAATCCTCAAAACTATGTTTTTGATAAGATTCAAAATTATTTATATGAAGAGCCTTTTGGAATTAATTTAATTGGGACAGAAAAAACAATGAAAAAGATTGATAGGAAAAAAATTGTTAAGAAGTTTAAAGAGATTTATCAACCAAATAATTTAATTTTATGTGTTGTGGGTGATGCGAGTCTTGAAAAGATTGTTAGATTTGCAGAAAAGAATTTTGAAGATGAAAAAGGCAAGATTCTTCAATTAAAGGTTAAAACTAAAAATAAATTAGAAATAGAAACAAGGAAAGGAATTGATCAAGCGAATTTGATTTTTGCATATCATGTGCCTTTGGCAAGTGATTCTAAGAGTTATGCTGCAGAGGTTTTGAGTTGTTTAATGGGCGAAGGCATGTCTTCAAGATTGCATCAAGAGATAAGAGAGAAAAGAAATTTAGCTTATGGGGTGGCAGGCTATAGTGAAATTCAAAGAGATTATGCTTATAATGCGATTTATGTTGGGACACAAAAACAGAGTGTAGATAAAGTTAAGGAGCTCATATTAGAAGAATTCACAAAAATAAGTAAGGAGCTTGGAGAAAAAGAGCTAAATCAGATTAAAGAACAATTAATTGGAAATTATCATATTTCTATGGAAAATTCTCAGAGTCAAATGGTGGGCTTGATCTTATCTGAGATTAGGGGGAATGCTAAGAGATTTTATGAGTTTGAGGAGAAGATTAAAGCAGTCAAGCTAAAAGATGTTAAAGATTTAGCTAAATTAAAGGATTATTCCTTCTTTGCATTGGTTCCTGAATAAAAAGGATAAAAATATAAAAAAATAAAAAATTAAGAGTTTACTTTTTTGTAAGTAATACTATTCCAATGATTAAAACACCGAGTGCGATTAACCAGTCTTGGACACTTGCTAAAAAGTCAAGTGTAAGTAAGGGCAATAACAAAATTACACCTATGATTAACACAATCCATGAGATTAGTTTTTCCATATAGCACCTCCTCTTATCTTACATATAGAAAGCATTTTAAATAGTTTTTCTTTCGACAAAATATGCAAATAATCAAGGTTCCAGGCATAAATGGGCTTGGAAAGACACAAGGATGTGAAAGGGCGGGAAATGCTATTTTAGCTATGCTTAATCAAATTTATTCAAATGAACAAGGTAAGCCAATTGATTCTCGCTTGTTGGATCTAGAAGAGATTCATCTTGATAATTTTAATTTAGAATTAACTAATGACTTGATCTATAAGAATGCATTTCAAGCATTTGAAACAAGGCCAAAAGTTGTTTTTTTAGGTGGAGATCATTCTATTAGTTATTCTCTTGGCCGCGGATTTTTAGATTATTGTCAGAATTCTGGAAAAGAGCCTTGTTTAATTGTGTTTGATGCGCATGCAGATTGCATGAAGCCTGCTGATAATAAGTTTCCGACCCATGAAGAGTGGTTAAGGGCTTTGATTGGGGCTGGTTTTCCTGCAGAGAGCATTCTCTTAGTAGGAGTTAGGAATTCTTACAAAGATGAAATTTCCTTTTTAAGTGAGAAAAAAATTAAAATGATTAGTATGAATCAACTATTAGGAGATTTACAAGATACTTGTGATGCTATTATGGAGTTTTCTAATGCAAAAGAACTTTATGTTTCTATTGATATTGATGTAGTTGACCCTGCTTTTGCTCCTGCAACTGGTTATTTAGAGCCAGGAGGTTTGACAAGTAGGCAATTTATTTATTTAATTCAGAGAATAAATAAAATAAAAAATCTTAAGGCTGTGGATATTGTTGAAATTAATGAAGAAAAAGATAAAAAATTTCAAGATGCAACTATTAAATTAGGTGCTAAGATTTTGGGTGAATTTTTGTAAAAATGCGTTGTTTTATTTCAATTGATATTCCTGAAAATATAAAAAAAGAAATTAAAAAGATTCAAGATTATTTGCCTGAATTTTTTGGTAAGAAAACAGAAGTAGAAAATTTACATTTAACTTTAAAGTTTTTAGGGGAAGTTGATGAAAAGGAGATTGAAGGGGTGAAAAATAAATTAAAAGAGATTAAGTTTGATAAGTTTGAAGTCAGGATAGATTCTCTTGGTGTTTTTTCTGAGAAATTTATTAAAATTGTTTGGTTGCATTTAGTTAATTGTGTAGATTTGCAAAAAGAGATCGATGAAAAGTTGAAACCTTTATTTGAAAAAGAACAAAGGTTTATGAGCCACCTAACAATTGCGAGGGTTAAGAGCCTTAAAGACAAAAAAAAGTTTTTAGAAGCTTTAAATAATATAGAAATTCCCAAGCTTAGATTTAGTGTTGAGAAATTTAAATTAAAAAAATCTATATTATCTTCTAAAGGTCCAAGATATGAAACTCTTGAGTCTTATGGCTTGAGTTAAAAAAGAGAAATATAAATAAAAAAGTAAAACTTCTTTTATATAATTTATGTTTTATAATATATATTCTAATGTATATATTTATTTATATATGTTGTAGACTATATTTTATTTTAGGCTGGAAAAATGAATTTTCCGCCTAGCCTTTTAAATGAAATCTAAAAGACTAATGGTTAGTAAACTTGAACAACAGCTTAAGGATTGGGATAAGATAAATAACATAATTCATTTAATGAAAATAACTTATACTTTAGATGAAAAAGAAAAACAAACTCAAATACAAAACCAAGTTAGGAATTATGAATCAAAATATGGTGTTGGGTTTGATTTTAATAAACACCCTCGATAAAGTTGATTACACTTTCAGCTTTTTTCCCTAGAATTTCTTTTAATTCTTGTTCTGATGCATTAATTATATTTTTGATTGTTTTGAATTTTGTTAATAATTTTCTTGAAGTTTTTGGGCCTATTCCTGGAAATCCTTCTAGTATAAATTGGAGTCGTTCTTTTTTAGTTAGGTTTTTTTTATTTACATTTAAAGACATTTCTCTTGCTTTCTTTTTTGAAATAATTTCAATAAATTTTGCAGTATCAAAAGCGTTTTTTGTAAACATTATTGGAATTTTGTGTTTTAATAAAATTGAAAGTAAGAAGCCTCTTATTGCATTGGGGTTGACATGCATGTGATTATCATCATTGTATAATTCTTGTTCTTCTATGCCTTCGATTATTAGTAGGGGGTTGTTATATTGTTTAAGTTCTTCAAGTTGTTTTATTAGTCTTTTATTTATCATTGAAGAAATAAAATCAGAAATAGTTTTTCTTTCTATTACAACATTTCTTATTATGTAGTCTGCGACTTTTAATTCTTTGAATTCAATTTCAAATCCCTGTCTTTTTAGTTCAGAAATAACTAGAGAATTTTTTTCTCTGTAATCAATTATTATTTTTGAATTGCTTTGTTTGTTTTTGGACTGGGTAGTGGAGATCCTTGTCTTTGGTTTTGAAAAGATATTGAAAAAAGTTTTTACCATTTTTTATTTAAAGATTATGGTTTTTTAAGAATTCCCTTTGCTGCAAGAAGTCCAGATGCTGCTGCTCCAACAATTCCCCTACTTACTCCTGCACCATCTCCTGCAATATAAATATTTTTTCCTGCGTGTAGATATTTGTTTGTGGTGATGTTTAATCCATGGAATTTCATTTCAGGAGCATAAAGAAGAGTAGAATCATTTGTTATGCCTGGAATCACTTTGTTTAATTTTTCGATTCCATTAACAATGTTGAGATAGTATCTTGCAGGGAGGACCAGGCTAATGTCTCCCCATTCTGCTTCTTTTAATGTGGGATGTAAATGGTATTTCCAGTTATCACTTGTTTTACTTTTTCTTCCACTTTTTAGATCTTTAAATCTTTGAACAGTAATTTTGTTGCCTTTTTTAAGAATATATCCTAGTTCTGCTATTTTTTGAGCATATTCATTACTATTGGTATTTATTAAGGGAATTGTTGTTAAAATTGCAAAGTTTGTGTTTGGAGAATCTGAATTTGATGTTGCATATCCATTTACTAAGGTGAAGCCCGGATGTGTTTCTTGGCAAACACGGCCTCCAGGACATGTGCAAAAGGTTCTTATGGGGTCATTAGTATGTTCTGAAGTCATGTAAAATTTCATGTCTCTTGTTATGTTTGTTATTTTGTCTGTTGTTTCTCTTGGAACTTCTATCCTTACTCCGATGTCTACTGGGCGATATTTATATTCAATTGAATTTTCTTTTAATATTTGTTCTAGCCAATTTGAACCGCTTCTTCCTGGAGCTAAAATTACAGAATCGTATTTTATTTCTTCTAAACTGTTTATTTTTTTATTTGATTTAAATTTTACACCTTTTTTTTCAAGATCTTGTTTTATTTGTTTCATGAGTTTTGAGAGTTTATCTGATCCAATATGGGCTTGTTTAGAAGATACAAATTCAATATTGTGTTGTAAAGCTTGATCTTTTAATTGTTTTAATTTTTCTTGATTTTCTTGAACAGGGGTGATGTTATATTTTGTAAAGATCTTTTCTACTTTGTTGACTAATTCTTGATTTTCTTGTTTGTTGATGAGATTGTCAACACTTAGGTTGTTTCCAATTTCTGTACTGAATAATAATTTTCCGTCTGACATCAATCCTGCTCCCCCAATGCCGCAGTGGACATTGCAAGGTTTACAACTAATACACTCTTCGACTTTTTTTTCTAAAATAGGACAGGCTCTTTTTTCAATGTCTTTTCCTTTATCAATAATTGTTACATTTGCATGGTCTGCAAGAGAATAAGCTGCAAAGATTCCTGCTGGGCCTGCTCCAACAATCTTTATATTTGGTTTCATTCTAATTCTATTACATCATTTATCTTTGGTCCATAAGATAATAATGATATTTTTGGAAAAGGATATTTTTTTTCAAGATTTTGTTCTACATCATGTAAAAATACTTGGGCCTTGTGAGGATATTCATGATCAAAGTCTCCAAAATAATCCATGTGTGTAAAACATAATTTTGTAGCGCTATTTACTTTTATTGCTCTTTGAGCATTTTTCCAATCAAAGCCTCCAATTTTTCTGATTCTACCACTCACTGTTCCTACTTCGTGTCCTACTGTCTTACACCATTCTAATTGCAGTGGATTTTTTACTTCATCTTTTATTGGTCTACCATCTACACGGGTTACATATGGTTTAAATACAAGATAAACATCTCGTACTTGTTTTGGACCTACACCTATTTCTCCCAGGAAACTTGAAGCAGTTGTATCTCTGCTTGTCACATAAGGATATTCTCCATGAATTAAACTTAATTTAAATCCTTGATCTCCTTCTAAAGAAAGTAATTTGTTTTGTGTTAATAATGAATGAATTTCTTCTACAGTGTCTGTTAGGTATTGTTTTAGCTGGGGAACATCTTTGGCAAAAACTAGATTTGGGTTTCTCATTAATTTATCTCTTCTAGCTGGACCAGAACCTGTTCCAACACTTCCGATCTTTTTCATTAGATTTTTATTTGATAATTCTTCTTCAAGGTGGGAGTTTGTCACAATTGTGACATATTTATCAATTCCAATTCTATCTGAGTTTGTTAAGTCTGTTGAGCCTAATTCCTCTAAAAACCTCGGAACATCAATAAATGCACCTCTTGCAATAAGGACCCTTGAACTAGGATTAATAAATCCACAAGGCAAGGTTGCAATTCCAGTTCTTTTTCCTTGATATTCTATTGTGTGGCCAGCTTGTGGACTACTTGTTCTTATGACTGCAGAATAATTATGTTTTTTAGCAAGATAAGCTGCTAATTTTCCTTTTCCTTCATCTCCTGCTTGGCCTCCCACAATAACATCGATTGGCATGTAATTTGAATTAAGAGGATTATTATAAAGATATATGTGGTTTGAATTATATTTTAGAAACTAATCTAACTTTTTTTAGAGTTAATTTAATAAGATTTATATAATTAGTTTTTTATTATGGAATATGAAGGTGAAGAAAAAGGGATTGTCAAAAATTATCCTTGTTTTTTTAATTGTTTTATTTTTAATTGTAATTGCAATTGGATTTGGACTTATTGATAAATCTATTTCTGAAGGAGAAGGAGAGATACAAAAACAAACTTCTTTACTTGAATCGTCCTTAGTTGATCTAGAACTTAAAAATGTTCTTGTTGATGTTGAAAAAGATAAGGTTATTGTTGATGTTCAGAGAAATAAGGGCGGGGGGCAATTAACAGGAGTAAAGATTGAAATTAATGATGGCACAACAACAAGAGTTTTTGAAAAACAAGTAAGTTTAGAAGAATTAGAACAAGAAACTTTGGTTATAGATTATAGTGGAATTGTAGAATCAATTTCTATTTCTCCTATTTACAAGGAACAAGAAACAGGTGAAGAAGTTGTAGGAGATGTTTCTGATAGTGTTGAATTTTCACAAGAAGAAGTTATAAAACAAGAAGCAGGAACAACTGTGCAGAAAAGTAGCTCTGGGGGAGTAGGGGGTTCTGGGGGTGCTGGTGGAGGTGGTGGAAGTGGAGAACCAAACATAATTGAAAAGATTATTGATGTAATAAAAAATGTTTTTGGGGGTTTTGGATCTTTAAATTTTCAAATTTTTATTAATGAAAATACACTTAAAATAGATGAAACTGGAGAATATGCTATTATTGGTGTGGACAGATTTGAATATCTTGCTTTTGGTGATGAATATACCGGAAAACCTCAATTACCAGAGAAAGTATATAATTATCTTTTACCAGAAGGAAAAACTGCCAAAGATGTAATAATTAAAAATATACAAACTTCAGAGCACTTTATTAAAAAACAAGTTAATCCAACTCCCGCACCCATACAAACAAGTATTGAAACAACTTATCTAGCAAACATAGAATCTGTTCTTGATGAAGAAACATATAACTCAAACTCATATTACCCTGAATCTCATTTAGAAATTATTTCTGAATTTTCTAATGCAGGAAATAGGGTAGTTCAAATAGCATTTCATCCTGTCTTGTATAATCCTGCTCAAAATAAAATTGTGTTTGCCAAAAGTGTTGATTTTGAAATAGTCTTAGGAAATGCAGAGTCTGTAAAAGTTGATAAAAGCAAATTAAAATCACTTAAGTCATTAATTGAAAATAATGATTTATTAAATCAACAACTTTCTAATGTTCGTGGTGTTGATTCAGAAGAAACAAAATATTTTGATGAAAATTCTCCTGTTGAGTATCTTATAATAACAAGCGAGAAATTAAAACCTTATTATGAGCCTCTTGCTGAATGGAAAAGACAAAAAGGAATTAATGCAAAAATTGTGACAACAGAGTATATTTATTCTAATTATGGTGGAATAGACAATCAAGAAAAAATTAGGAATTATATCATAGACATGTATAATCAAGGAGAATTAAAGTGGGTGATATTAGGGGGAGATGAAAATATAATTCCACTTAGATATTGTTATTATTATAATACTAACACACCCCCTTCTGATCCTTATTATCTTATGCCTTGTGATCTTTATTATGAAGACCTAGATGGAGATTGGGAGGTGGATGGGGATGGCATATGGGGAGAACCAACCCATGACAATCCTGATATTTATTCAGAAGCTCCTGTTGGAAGAATTCCTTTCAAAAACTCAGAGGATACTCAAGCTTTAATTAAGAAGATAATAAATTATGAAAAAAATCCAGGAGATGGCGATCCTTCTTATGTTTTGGATGCAAATATTTTTTCTTCAGACCAGATGAGAGATTATCCTTCAATGGGTCAGCATGGTTATATTGCAAACAACATGCCGGGTAATTTTAATATAGATAAATCAACCTTGATTGAGAAGCCTACTGGATCTGATCCTAACCCTACAAACCCATTCGGATATGAGGTTATAGATGAACTTAACAAAGGATTTGGAAATGTTTATTATCTGGCACACGGAAGTTATGGGGGATTTAAAGCTAAGTCTCCAAACTACAATGATAAAGAAGGATCATCTAGTGTATTTTCAGAAAATTCAATTTGTGATGGTTCTAATCATGGATGTGTAAATGATATTGAAAATTATGGAAAACCATTCTTTGTTAATGCAGTGTCTTGTAATAATGGTATGATTGATCCAGAATTTGCTCATCAAGATTTAAATTTAGATAATTTTCCTGTTATTGTTCAGGAGTGGCTTAAACAACCAAATGCAGGCGCTTTTGGTCTTGTTGGATATGCAAGATGGGGGTGGGTTTCTTCTTCATACTATCTTTCAGCTTCATTTGCAAAACATTCTTTAGTAAATCAACAACCTCTTGGAATTGCCATGAGAAATTCATATATGGATTATCCTTATTATCTGGACTTAATTTATGGCATAAATTTATTTGGAGATCCTGAAATGAGACTTTATACAAAAATTCCACAGCAATTAAATCAAGAAGTTTTAATTGATAATAAACAAGCTATTGCATATGTTTATTCTGAAGGAAAAGGCGCAGGGGGTGTTCAAGTTACTTTTACTAATAATTTAGGAGGCTATGTTTCTGCTAAAACAGATGCTAGTGGAAGAATTACTGTAGATTTAGAACCATTGTTTTCTAGTTCCACACAAGATTTTCAAATAATAATTACATCTTACAAATATAATACTATTCCTGACCAATTTACTGGAAATTGCTATGCAGATGGTACTTGTAAATTTTGTTCTGAAACAGATGATGGAAAAGATTATTATGAAAAAGGAACTGTTAATTACAAAGGAACAAAATATACTGATTATTGTTCTGAAGAGGAAAATTATTATGGTTGGGCTTATGAGTTTTATTGTGGTGTAGAGGACCAACTAGCCACAGGGTATTTTGATTGTGCTTCAGAGGATAAAATTTGTATTGATGGTGCTTGTGTTAGTCCTCTTTGCGGAGATGTAAACAATGATGGGCAAATAAACATTTTGGATATTGTTTATTTAATTAATTATAAATATAAGGGCGGCCCTTCTCCAATCTGTAGTTCGTCTGTTCTTCCGGATAATTTTGATTTTCTCTGGTGTGCTGATGTAGATAATCTACCAGGCATTAATATTTTAGATATTGTTTATCTTATAAGTTATATTTATAAGAATGGACCTAGTCCTTGTGAAGTTCCTGAAGGTTATGCTGCTCCAACAAATATTCCTGATACTTTAGAAGCTGCTGAAGCTTATCTTGCAGATGCACAAGAAGAGAAAGATTCTAATTTGCCTGAGTTAAACATAACAAATGTGACAGAAGCAGAAATTGCTTTCCATAATATCTGTCAAAATGAACAATGTGTTAGGGTTGTGGGTTTGGGTGTTGATGAGTGTAGTGTGGATGGAGAGTGTGTTGTTTTAAACATAACAAATGCGACAGAAGTACAGAGAAGAGAAATTGAACCTGAACCAGAAGATGCAAATCCTCCTATGATTTTAAATGCAACAATAAATCAAACATCTCCTGTGTTAATTAATACAACTGTGAAGATAAATGCTAGTATAATTGATTTAGAAGCAAATCTAGATTCTGTGATATTAGAAATAATTCCTCCAAATTCTTCTTCTTATAATCTGACTAAAGAAAATCTTAGTTATATTATTGGCTCAGAAGATAGTGGTAATGAATATTATAATGGTTCTATAATCTTAAATAAAACAGGTAAATGGCAATTCAGATTTTATGCAAATGATAGTTTTGGAAATAATGCTGATCCTGTTTTAGCTCAAGATCAGGATTTTAATAATTATACTGAGGTAAGAGAGTTTATATTAAGAGAAGCTGATAATGTTATCTTGTCTGGTAAGGTAGTAGAAGGTGAAGATGAGGGAGGAAGTATAATTGCAGAGGTTTTGAAATGGTTTGGTAGGATTTTTTTACCATAATTATATTTTGGAGTTAATTTGGATTAAGTTAACTTTATTGAATGTCTTTTTTTATTTCTTGCATTTGTTTTTTTAATACAGGAATTTCTTTTTTTATTACATTCCATACAGCATCTAAATCAACTTTAAAATATTCATGAATTATTACATCCCTCATTCCTGCTATCTTATTCCAAGGAACATTTTTGTATTTTTCTCTAAAAGAAGTAGGGATATTTTTAACTGCTTCTCTAATGATTTCTATCTCCCTTATAATAGCGCTTTGCCTTAGCCTATTTGAAATCAATTCTTTTTTATTTATATTTTTTGAGAATTTTTCAATAGCATTTATTCTTTCTAAGATATCTCCAATGAATAAATTTAAATCTCTTCTCATATTATTCTTACTTCATTTTTTAAAATTTTTCTTTTTAAGTAAGGGTGAATATATTTATAACTAATAAGATTCACTTTTTTACCTAATGTTGAGCTTAACTCAATTTTTAACCTGGAAATATCTAATAGACTCATTTCTTTTGTTGGCTGAATTAAAATATCAATATCACTATTTTTCTTTTGTTTCCCTTCTGCATAGCTTCCAAAAATTCCTGCTTTTTTTATGTTGTTTTTTTAAGAATTTTGATTATTTTAGATTTGATTTTTTTTTAAGTTCTTTGTTTCTTTTTTTATTTTTGATGACTAAATTTTTGTCTGCTTTTCGTTCTTTTTCTTCTAATTCTTTTTTAGATAGATTAACCCCAAGATATTTTCTTTTTTTAGTTACTTTGTTTTGTTTTCTTATAGATAAAACTCTATAGTAATATTTTCTGTTATTTTTTATTTTAATTTCTGTATATGTCATAAAATTATGTGTGTCTACTTGTATACAAATGTTTTCATGTGTACGTGCAAAACATATTGAAATAAAATTTAGATAGTAAAGTTAATCAACCCAACTTTTTTTGAATATCAAACTTTCCATTATTTGCTAAGTTCTTTTTTATGCTGTCTATGGCGGTGTGCATTTTTCTCTCTCTCGCCCTCGCGACGTAATAAAATGCTTCGTCCCTTGTTTTTTTAGTTATTAGGATAATGAGTTTTCCTTTCATTAATCTTGCTGTTCTTCCTGTTCTTTGAATTGTTCTGATTGCAGAAGCTACTGGCTCATAAAAAATAACTGCATTGACTTCTGGAATATCGAGCCCTTCTTCTGCAATACAGGTTGCACATAATACATTTATTTCTCCTGCTGAAAATTCTTGAATTATTTTTTTTTGCTGTTTTTGACTTAATCCAGACCCTTGTTTTTTTGCTTGGCCAACAAATACTTTTGCTTTGATGCCTTCTAGTTGGTTTAGATTTTTTGAAATAATTGTAGCAGTGTCTCTGAATTGAGTAAATACAATTATTTTTATGTTCTTGTTTTTCAATTTTTCCTTAGTTATTATTTCAATTAATTTTCCTAATTTTGGATGTTCTTGTTTTTTAGCTAAGAGTTCATTTGATTGCATAAATACAAAATTAAATTCAGGTTTAGTTACTAATTTAACCACCCCTTTACTTTGTTTTTTTGTTGCCTGATCAAATAATTTTTTTAAATAATTATTAAATCCAAAAACAGTTTGAGTTTCTAAGAGCTCTAATGCATGTTGAAGTTTTATTGCTTGTGCACATGCACTTGCTCCAAACATATAATTAAAATTTCTATTCCCCCTTTCTAAGGTAGACATTATTTTTTTTTGTAAATTAATAAGACCTATTTTTGAAGCAGGTCCCCATAAGACTCTTCTTTGTTTTAATTCTTCAATATATTGATTAAATAATTTTAAAAGAACATGTTTTATTTCTTCGAGTTCAGCAGGAAGATCTACTGTCACTTTTTCAAAATTTAATTCTTGTAAATATTGTTTAACATCTGGGCTTTGTCTTGTTCTTAATTCTACTTCTTCTATTGCTAAATTTCTACAGATATCTTTTATTTTTGAGCTTTCGCTTCCTGGCGATGCTGTTAAACCCAAAATTCTTATGTGTTGCGCTTGTTTTTTATATTGTTGCGCAACATAATTATAGTCATAATTTTTTATGCATCTATGGGCTTCATCTTCTACGAGTAAACTAACTTGCTTTAAATCATAAAGTTTATTTTTTAAATCATTTGCAACACATTGTGGTGTTGAGAAAACAATGTCTGATGTTTGCCATATTTTTTTTCTTTGTTTTGCTTTGATTGCTCCTGTAAACAATTGCATGTCTCCGAATAATTCTGGTAAGTGCTTTTTAAAATAATCTAGATGTTGCTCTGCTAAGGGTTTTGTTGGGGCAAGAAAAACTATTTTTTCTAAAGGAAATTTTTTCATCCTATCTACTACTAGCATTAATGCAATCAAGGTTTTTCCTATTCCTGTTGGAAGTACAACTAAACAATTTTTTTTAACACAAGTCTCAAAAATTTTTTGTTGATATTCTCTTGGTTCGATATCCTGTAAAAATTCCATTAGTATTTGTGTAAAATAGCCAAGACTATAAATATTTTTACTATTTTTTGGGATATAAGATTAAGGAGACATAAGGATTTTAGAAGATAAGGTTAAAGGAATTTCTACTTTTTTATAATAGTATAAGCAATTAGGATTCCGGAACATAAGATTAAGAGAATTCCTATTAAAGAGACGACGTTGAAGAAAAAGAAGTTGGTATTGAGTATGAAGTTTCCTGTTAATCTTGGAAGAATACCGTTTGTGAAGAATATCATTCCTGAAGTAAACGCAATTATTGCAAAAATAGCTGTTACGCTTTTTTGTTCCCAAAAACTTTTCTTTTTCATGTTATTTATTATGAAATATTGTTTAAATATTTTCTTATATTAATAAGAAAACATAGCCGAGTCCTATTAAAACAAGGGCTGCTAAAAAGCTCCACATTACTAAACTTCCAAAAAATATTTTGTTCCCATCTAAGCTTGAAAAAGGTAACATATTAAAAAATGCAAAAAACACACTTAAGGTTGCAAAATTCATTTGAGATGGAAGTGTTATGAAATATCCTAATATTGCAAAGATTAGTGTGGCAAAAATTCCTGATGCAGCTATTAATCCAATATGCCACTCTGTCATTTCTGAAAATGAATAAAGCTGGTGTCTTTTTGCTGCCCTGTATATCTTGGGTTTTACTTCAAAGATCAAAGAACCCATCCAAGTAAAAATTCCCATAGAAAGAATCGCAGTAATTACTGGAAGAAAGGCTCCTAATGGAAATGGTTTTTTAAAATGATGATGAGATTTAAATCCCCATTGTTTTATTTCCCAGATTTTTATTTTTATTTCTGAATCAAGGTAAAAACTTGCAATTTTTTTTGCTGCAGTATTTATTATGATGATTAAGAAGATAGAAAGCAAAGAAAATAAGACTAATTCTACAGATTTTATTAAACTAACACCAAACCCAAGAATAAGGGTGATAATGGCTATTGAGAGGAATTCTTGTTTTTTAAGCATGGTAAAATAACACTTGTTTTTTTTATAAAGTTTGTTGTATAATAGAATATGGAAAACTATTTAAATAAGACTACCTCAATTTAGATATGCGTGTAAAAAAAATCACAGACGTTATTGGAACAAAAGTTTATACAGATTCTGGGGATTTTTTCGGGGAGATTGAAGAGGCTAATTTACAGGAAAACAAGGTAGATGGGTGGAGAATTAAGGTCTCAGGAGCTGTTCTTTCTTTAATTGGAGGAGCAAGAGGAGTTATTATTCCGCACCAGTTTGTGAAGGCAATTAGTGATGTTTTCATTATAAATAAAACTGCCTTGCCAACTTCAGACTCTGATCTTGAAGAAATTCCAGAGGATTTAGTATAAGATGGGTTTTGACACAATTTTGCAACACGAAGTACTGACTAAGTTTGCATATCCTTTTTTATTAGTTTTTTTTATTTTATTTGCTGTTCTTGAAAAGACAAAACTTTTTGGAGAAGATAAAAAGCAACTTAATGCTCTTATTTCATTTGTTATTGGATTAATTTTTGTTAGTGCGTTTAATCCAAAATTAATTGTTGCTGATTTAATTTTGTTTTTAACTATAGCGATTGTGATAGTCTTTATTATCTTATTACTTTGGGGATTTGTTAATGGAGGAAAAGCAGAAATAAGTAGTGGAGTAAAGAAGGTTGCAGCAGTTGTGATTGTTATTGCAGTGATTATTGCTGTTCTTGTTGCATCAAATGTTGATTTAGGTGGAATTTTTGATTTCTTGTTTAAGAGTGGTTGGAGTAGTGATTTTTGGACAAATGCAATTTTTGTTGTTGTGATTGCAGTTGCATTGGCCTTGGTTTTAAAGAAAACCAAAGATTAGGCTTAAGAAGTAGTTGATTTTTTCGAAACATATTTAAACATGTTCTTCTAATTTTTAATATGATTGAAGAGGTAATTGCTTTAGCATCATATTCTTATTTTGAGGGAGGAACAATAGGAAATCTTCTTAATGAATGGCAGCAAGCGGGATTTTTTAGTTATCTTTTGCCTTTTCTTTTGATTTTTGCTGTTATTTTTGGGATCTTGTCTCAGTCAGAGTTTTTTAAAAAAAATAAAGCAGTTAATGCGATTATTGCCTTGGTTGTGGGATTATTAGCTTTGCAATTTGATTTTGTCCCAAGGTTTTTTGCTGAAATCTTTCCAAGGTTGGGTGTTGGGCTTGCTGTTCTTTTGATAGCAATAATTTTGCTTGGGATGTTTATTGATAAAAAACAGTTTTGGGTATTTATGATTCTTGGGGGGATTATTTTCTTAGTTATTATGGTGAATACAGGTATGGATTTAGGATGGAGTGGTGCATCTGATTGGGCATATCATTGGCCTAAAGTGCTTGCGGGTGTTCTTATTGTGGGGGCTATTATTGCTATTATTGTGGGTTCTGGTAAAGGTGGAAAAAAGAAAATTACAATAGATCCTAGCGAGTAATTATTTTTTCTTAGAAGTCTTTTTCTTAGTTGTTTTATGAGTAGTATGTTTTTTTGTTGCTAATTTTCTAAAAGAATCTTGCATCATAGCCATTTCTTTTTTTGTTGTTTCTAGGCTTTTTCCATAAGATCCTACTTTGTTGAGAATCGCTGTTTGCATTTGATCCATTGTATTTTCTATTCTCTTTAATCTTGAAGATAAGTTTTCTATTTTGGTTTGTGCAAGTGTTGCAAATTCTGTCATGCCTTCTGTTTGTTTTTTCATTTTTTTTATTTTTTCTGCAAATACTTGTTCTGCTACTTCAATTATTGTATCTGTGTCAGAACCTTCTGCTCCATAATCTCCTCCTTCTTGACCATAATATGCTTGTTCAGGTGCATAGGCTTGATCTGTAAAACCTGCTTGATTTTGAGGCATGTACATTTCTTGTCCTGGTTCTTGAAGATCTTGTTGCATTCCTGGATCAGACACTTCTCTTGTTTGAGGAGACATGTATCTTTGTTGGGGTTGAGGAGTTGGGGGGGGGAGTTCATCTTGATTCATTATTGAGGGCTCCATGCCTTGCATTGGAGGCTTTCCTTGATTTCCTGCGACTGCTTGTTTTATTTGAGATTGATTAATTGCATCATTTATCTCTTGAGGAGAATATCCTCTTTGTCTAAGACTTCCAGCAATTTCATTGTCCATCATTCCCTGCTCTTTCAATTGCATTGTTTCTTCTAAAATTCCCATTTTATGGTTGAAACATTCTTGCTTGTTTTGATAAGATTGCTAAATCTTCTTTTTTAGCAAATTTTGAAAATTCATTTGATGCAGTTTCTAAAAAACTAATCATTCTTTCCATGTTTTGTTTTAGTATTTCAATATCTTTTTTTATACCCAAAAGATCTTCACTTGTTTTTTCCTTTACTTCAATAAGATTTTGCCCTATTAAAAGAAGTCGGTTTTTGAGAATTCTTTGTTTTTCTTCTAAGTCTCTTATTTTGACACTTGTATCTCCAAAACCTTGACTATAATAAGCTGCTGCATCTGCCTCTTCCATATAGAATTTAAGTTAAAAGGGTTTAAATTTGTTTTTATTTTTTTCAATATCTAAAAAGTTTTAAACTCTTTATCCTTGTATTTAATATGCAATTTAAAAAAGATACTCCGTTGTATTCTTATGAAGTTCAACGGAAAGGAGGTGAAGATATTCTTTATGTTAACTATTTAGGCGCGCCCTTTGTTCCCAATCTCGCTGATTCTCCTGAGATTATGGATAAAACAATGGGGGTCTTAATTGAAAATCAAAATGTTTCGAGAATTGTTTTTGTTCAGCAGAAAAATTATAATTATGATTTTAATGAAACATCTTTTTTATTAGAAATAGCTCAGCTCTATGCTCATTTTGTTAAACAAGATAGGATTTTGTCTCCAGAAAAGCTTGTAACAAACTGCGAGCAATTTTTTTCTCAAAGATATAATGAATTAATGTCTTTTTTATTTTTGTTAAGAAGAGACCCTATTGCTGCTTATAATGAGTTGAGAAAAATTATCATTGAAGCTAGAATTTTTTATGAAAGAGTTGGACAAGAATGTCAAACAGATCAATCAAATTATATACGATTGCTAGAGAGGATTTTTGAATTGCTTGAAAAGGCAAAAATGATTCAAGTCGTTTTACCGTATCTTGAAACATATCAAAGAGGAGATAGAGAAATCTATCATCGGATTTTTAAGCCAGATATTATTCCTAATTTTACTTTTACAAGATTAGTTTCTGATTTACCTGAAGATTCAGAGATCATGGACCAATATAAAATTTCTAATAATGAATATGATGAATCTCTTGTTACAATTTTGAGAAAAAAAAATGATCCAAAATTATTTTATCATTTGGTTCCCCCTGAAAATTCCCTAAGTGAAGATTATAATTCTCTTTTGAATTTGGCAAGAGGAGTTTTAATTGAACATCAACCAAAGGCAGAAGAATTTACAGATACAGAAAGAACACGCCAAGTTTTTTTTAATGTTGCTAAAGATTTAATTAGGGATCTGGCCCATACCAAGGGAATGAATTTGAGTTTTTCTGATACAAATAAGCTTGCGACAATTCTTGTGAGACATACAATTGGATTTGGAGTTTTGGAAGTTTTATTGCAAGATAAAAAGCTTCAAGATGTTGTTTTAAATGCCCCAATTTCTATGACAAATATTTTTTTAAGACACCAGGATTTTGATGAATGCATTACAAATATTTTGCCGAGTCAAGAAGATGTTGATTCTTGGGCAGCCAAGTTTAGGATGATTTCTGGAAGACCCCTAGATGAGGCAAATCCTATTTTAGATACTCAGCTAGGTATTGGCAATATTAGGGCGAGAATTGCAATAATTCAAAGGCCTTTGTCTCCAGACGGTTTAGCTTATGCTATTAGAAGACATAGGGAAGAGCCTTGGACTTTACCTTTGTTTGTTGAAAATAAAATGATAAATCCTTTTGCTGCAGGTTTAATGAGTTTCTTAATTGACGGGGCAAGGACCTTATTAGTTGCAGGTACAAGGAGTTCTGGTAAGACTTCTTTATTAGGTAGTTTAATGTTAGAGATTATTCCAAATAAGAGAATAATTGTTATTGAAGATTCTCTAGAATTGCCTGTTGAATCTTTGAGAAAACTTGATTATGATATTTTGAGAATGAAGGTTCGTTCTGCTTTATTAAAAACAACAACAGAAGTTTCTGCAGATGATGGAATAAGAACAAGTTTGAGATTAGGTGATAGTTGTTTAATAATGGGTGAAGTTAGGAGTGTTGAAGCAAAGGCACTTTATGAAGCAATGAGGGTTGGGGCTCTGGCAAACGTTGTTGCTGGAACAATTCATGGTGCTTCTCCTTATGGTGTTTTTGACAGGGTTGTTAATGATTTGGAAGTTCCTGCTACTAGTTTTAAAGCAACAGATATTATTGCTGTAGCAAACCCAATAAAATCTCCTGATGGATTACATTCTTGGAGAAGGCTTGTGCAGATTTCAGAAGTTAGAAAACATTGGAGAAAAGATCCTTTAGAAGAAAATGGTTTTGTTGATTTATTAAAATATAATGTAGAGAAAGACGAATTAGAACCCACAGATGATTTGATTAATGGAGATAGTGAAATCATTAAAAATGTTGCAGCAAATGTAAAAGGGTGGGCAGGGAATTGGGATGCGGTTTATGATAATATTTTATTGAGAGCCAAGATGAAAAAGGAAGTTGTTGATGTTGCTAAAAAATCTAAAAATGAAAAGATTTTAGAAGCAAAGTTTAATACCCTTGCAAATCACATGTTTCATAAGATTTCTGAAGAGATAATTCAAGAAATTGGTTTACCTTTAAGTGAAAGGGTTTTTCCCTTGTGGCAAAGGTGGTTAAATAAAGAAAGTAAAAAAAAGAAAATATAGTTTTATAAAATAATTTTTCTTTAGTAGTTGATGAAAAAGAGATGGATTAGTTTAATTTCAACTATCTTGATAATTGGGGTTTTGTTTGTTATTATTGAGAAAATTGATTTTTATGATGTTTATTTATTATTGGCTAAAGCTAATCTGATTTTTTTTGGTCTTGCTATTGTTTCTATGTTTTTGACTTTTATTATTTGGAATTTTAGATGGATTTATCTTTTTAGAGATTTATTTAAAGGAGATTTTTGGTTTTTAATGCATGTTTTGTTTTCTGGTGCTTTTTTTTGTATGGTGACCCCCGGGGCAGGAGTTGGAGGAGAACCTTTTAGAGCACATTTTATTTGCAAAAAATATAAAAGACCAAAGACAAAAGTTTTAGGATATATTTTAGCAGATAAGTTTTTTCAATTAATAGTGATGGCTTTTTTTGCAGCGTTTTCTGTTTTATTTATTTTTGCTTATATTAATATTTCAGAATCATTGAAGCTTATTTTGGAGATGATTTTAATTTTTATTTTGGCTGCAATAGGAGTAGTTATTTTCTTAATCTTAAAGAAAATTAATTTTAAGTTAGGGGCTTTGTTTAAAAAATTATATTATTTTAAATTTATTAGTCAAAACTTTTCTACCCCAGATGAATTTGTGAAATTTATTAATAATAAGATAAGGATCTTTTCAGGAACACTTAGGCGAGTTGTAAAAAATAGAAATAATCTTTGGGTTGGTTTTTCTTTGTCTATTTTATTTTGGGTTTTCCATTTTCTTGTTAGTTATTTCTTGTTTTTATCTTTTGGACACCATGTTAATTTTTTATCTGTTGCAATTGTTTTTACTTTAGCAGGTTTAATCGGAAGTTTGTCTATTGTTCCCGGAGGAATTGGGGTTACAGAAGGAGTAATGACTCTGTTGTATTCAGCTATGGGAATTCCTGTGCCTTTGGCTTTGTTAGTTGCTTTTTTCTCAAGGCTAATATATTATTTCTTTGGTTTGGTTGTTGGGGGATATAGTTTAGTGCATTTAAGAAAGAATCATGGTGGGAAAAAAGGGGGTATTTTCTAAAGATTTATTAATTGTGTTTTATTATTTTTCTTGTAAAAGATGGTGAAAAGACCGAGTGTAAAAGATGTTCTTCAAAAGTATGGTGCAAAACTTGAGGGACAAGTTAAGACAGACAAGACAAATAAGGTTAATTATAGTAGGGAATATGTGAAATTTAAAGGGGAAATGGCACCTGAATTAACAAGATATGAAAGATGGTGCAAGAGTTTGGGTAATGTTGTAAAGTTAAAGATTTCTGAAAAAGATAAGGCTGAAGTTGAAAAACATTTGACTGTTGCTCATCTTGATGTCGAACCTTGGCAAGCTTTAACTTTGAGTATTATGAGTTTTTTGGGGGTGTTTTTCTTGGGTATTTTGGTTTCTCTTGCAGTTATTTTAATTAATGGAAGTCTTGCATCTTTTCCTGTTTTGTTTTTTATTTTAACAATTATCTTGGCTATGTTTTTATTTTATTTTGTTAAAGCTTATCCTGAGAGGTTAGCAAATAAGTGGAGACTTAAAGCCTCTTCACAAATGGTTCCTGCTATTTTGTATGTGGTTGTTTATATGAGGCACACTCCTAATTTAGAAAGGGCTATTGCATTTGCATCTGAGCATTTACAATATCCTCTTGCCCTTGATTTTAAAAAAGTTTTTTATAACATAGAGGTTGGAAAGTTTTCTACAATTAAAGAAAGTTTAGATAATTATCTTGAAACTTGGAGAGGATATTCTACAGAATTTATTGAGGCTTTTCATTTGATTGAGAGTAGTTTATTTGAGCCAGATAATTCTAGGAGAATTGCTACTTTAGAAAAAGCTTTGCAAGTTGTTCTTGACGGGGTTTATGATAAGATGTTGAAATTTACTCATACTGTTAGGAGTCCCTTAACTAATGTTTATATGCTTGGAGTTGTGTTGCCGACATTGGGTTTGGCTTTATTACCTTTGGCTTCTGCATTAATTGGAGAGTTTTTGAAGTTTTCCCATGTTTTTGTTTTGTTTAATTTAATTGTTCCTTTTCTTGTTTTTTATCTTACAGATAAAATTTTGTTTTTAAGACCTGGGGGGCATGGAGAATCTGATTTATTAGAAAGAAATCCACTTTATCCTAAATATAAAAGTAAAGCTCCTTATGTAAAGGCTTTTTTCATTTGCTTGCCTTTTTTTATACTTGGGTTTTTGCCTTTGATATTTCAATATACTCCTGTTCCTGAAATGTTGGGATTAGAAAGAGATTATAGTTTTGCTCAACTTGGTTTGGGTTTTCTTGGAGAGGAAATGTTATTTAATTTTTTTGAAACAGGACAGGGGCCATTTGGGATTGGGGCTTTAATCTTAGGAATGTTTATTCCTTTGGGGTTGGCTTTATTTTTTATTGTGGCTTTTAAAGCTAGGACAAAAGAGTTGATTATAGAAAGAGAAAATACAAAAGAGCTTGAACTGGAATTTAATAACTCTTTATTTCAATTAGGAAACAGGCTTGGTAATGGTGTTCCTCCTGAACTTGTTTTTGGAAAAATTGCTGAATCTTCTAAGGGATTGAAGACAGAGGATTTTTTTAGGAGAGTTAATTATAATGTGAGGCAGATGGGGTTGGGTGTTGAAAAAGCTATTTTTGATCCAAAGAGAGGAGCAATAAATTATTATCCTTCTAATTTAATTGCAACAAGTATGAGGGTTCTTATAGAATCTGCTAAAAAAGGTTTAAAAGTTGCTGCAGTGAGTTTAATGAGTATTTCAGAATATGTAAAAAATATCCAAAAGATTACTATTCGTCTTAGAGATATGCTTGCAGAAATTGTTTCTGATATGAAGAGCAATATGACTTTTTTAGCTCCTTTGCTTTCAGGAGTTGTTGTGGGTTTGGCAGCAATGATAACTTCTATTTTAGGAAAATTAAATTTAACTGACTTTGGTAAAGCAGGAATGGCTTCTTTAGGGGGGTTTGAAGGTATTTTAGGTCCAGATGGTATTTTTCAATCTGTAGATATGATTCCTCCTTATTATTTACAGATTGCAGTTGGAATTTATTTGATTCAGATAATTTTTATCTTAACAGGGAGTTTAGTGACTATTGATTCTGGCGAAGATAAACTTGAGAAAACCAATAAGACAGGTAAGAATTTGAAAAGAGGAATGATTTTGTATTTTGTAGTGGCTTTAATATCCACTTTAGCTCTTTTCATATTGGCAAGTTTTGTATTAAAGGGAATAGGGTAGTTAAATTTATTAATTGCTTTTCTTTTTCTTTGTTATGAAAAAGAAAGGAGTTGTATCAGAATATCTTCCTTGGATATTAATTGCTTTGGCTGTGCTTGCGATTATTTTAATTGCTATTTTTGTAATGAAAGGTAAGGGGTTTTCATTAATAGATCAAATTAAAAACTTGTTTAGGGGGGGTTAGACAATGGCAGAACTTACCCTAAATCAATTAATAAAAATAATTATTGGGATTTTAGTTGTTGTGGTTGTTGTGCTTGGACTTTACTTTTTTTTTAAAGAATATGTAATTGGTTATTTTCAAGATCTTCCAGGAGAAGGAGCAACTGATCTTGTATTGGGTTTGATAAAGTGAGATGAAAAATAAAAGAGGTTTTTTATTAGCAGAAGAAACTTTAAAGATAGTTATTGCTGTGGTTTGTATTGGGATTTTAATTTATTTTTTAGCTTCTTTGTATTTTTCTAAGATAAATGCTAGAGAACTATTAGAAGCAGAAAATCTTTTGAAAGAGCCTGGTGCAGGGAGCATGAAAGCACAACTTAGTTTGTTAAATGAAGGAAATTCTTCAAGCTTTCATTTGAAAAATCCTGCTGGGTGGTATTTGTTTGGGTTTGTTAAAGGAACAAAACCAAATACATGTGTTGGTCAGAGTTGTTTATGTGCTTGTGAAAAAGTTTTATTTAATAATTTTTTGATTTGGAGAGATAGGCAGATTAAAGAGTGCGATGAAGATGGGGTTTGTTTGATTATCCCAACTTTAAAAGAATTTGATCCAATTGAAATAAGACAACAAGACATTACGATTAGTAGAATAAATAATCGGGTGGTGATTAAACAATGAATCTCGAATCAATGATAAAGTATTTAATCTGGATAGTTTTTTTAGGAATAGCTTTAATTGGTTTGTATTTTTTGCTTAAAAAAATAGGGGTGATGTGATAATGAGAACGAATAAAGGTGAATTAACAACAAAGCACATAGTTCTATTGATAATTGTGATTGTAAGTTTTGCTGTTATTTTGTTTTTTTTACTTAGATTAGATTTAGGCAAAGAAACAGAAAAAGAGCTTTGCCATAATTCTGTTGTTATGAGGGGCACTTCTTTTGTTCCTTCTGATACACTTCCTTTGAAATGCAAGACAAATTATGTTTGTATTAGTAAAGATGGGAGTTGTGAAAAAATGACAACACCAGAAATTAAAAAAGCAAAGACAAGAGACGAAGTTTATAAGATTTTGGCAGATGATTTTGTTGATTGTTGGTGGATGTTTGGGGAAGGAAAAATTAATTATGTTTCTGACACCTTCTTTTCAGAGGTTTATTGTTCTATTTGTTCTCAGATAGCTTTTGATGATAGTGTGGAAGAGATATTTAATCAAAATAATTTTAGTGAAAAAGAATTATATGACTATATGGGAAATGAAAATATGCCAAAAAGACAAACAACTTATGTTGAATATTTGTATGAAGGAGTTAAAGATTTTTCAAAAATTCATTCGGGGCCTTTTAAAGAGATTAATTTTGATAAACAATATTATGTAGTAATGGGAATAACTAGTGACATTAATATGGTGGGGTGGGTCTTTGTTGGGGCAGGTGTTTTAGCAACTGCCACAGCAGTAGCTATTTGGGCTCCGGTTACTATTCCTATTCTTGGGGCGATTAGTGTTAAAGCAGTTACTGGAGTTTCTTTAGTGGGGGGGGCAGCATTATCAGGGGGTATTGGAGGGCATTTTGTTGGGACTGTTGTAAAGGGTTTATCTGGAAATGATTTTTTAAGACCGACTATTTTAGAAGCTAATGCAGAAGAATTTAATTCTTTAAAATGTCATTCTATTAATACCTTGAATTAGTTAGAGACCTATTCTATTAAGTTGCCAATCTACTGTGCTTTGTGCAGTATTTCCAATGTTTTTTATATAACTTATTTTTCTTGTTTTAAGATTTACTATATATCTTTCCCATCCGCCCTTTGTTTCGTTAACTTGATAGAAAAATAAATTTTTTCCATCTTTAGACCATTCTGCTGCTGCAGCCTCTCCCCACCCATACAAATCAACTATTTTTTCAATATTTTCCCCATTTGTTTTGCAAGTATATAGAGCACCACAACATAATCTTTTTTCATCTTTATCCCAAATGTTCCCAATAAATGCAATTTTTTTTCCATTAGGAGAGATAGAGGGAAAACTTTCATATAAGTCAGGGGTGTGTTTTAACATTTTTTCTTTTTTTGTTTTCCTATTTGTGGTACAAAGATCTATGTAATCTCTTGGACTTTCTTTATTAACTACTTGGGTTCCAAAGATGTGGTTTTTATTATAATTTCTTATTGGATATGTTTCAGGAACTTGAGAAGTAGGCATTTTTTCCACATCTTCTGGATCTAATACAAAATTTCTATATCTTTGTTTGTTTTCTTTTATTGCGTTTCCAGTAAATATAGAGCCAGGGTCTTGCGCAGTCTTTAGTGCTTTATCATAACTATTATCAGTTTGGGTAACTTT
>JAFCFX010000005.1 GCA_017608405.1 Candidatus Pacearchaeota archaeon
ATGAAAATTGAACATAATCAGTGTTAGGTTCCCTCGTTAGAGGTTCGAGTAAGCAAAGAAGTGTTTGAGAAAGTTTTCATTAATTCAGTTTAAAGAAATGAAAATTGAACATAACACACTTTTAACGAAAATCAGGGATTTTTGGTTAATGTGGGCTTAAAAGCCCAGAATTTGAGCAATGATTGTGCTGATTTTGAATTTGTTTTTCATTGCAAAGTTATTAATAATTTATAAAAACCACACTCATATAAATAATTTATGTCCTATTATCCAGTAGATATAGAAAAATCTGTAATTAGGGTGTGCAAGAGGAGAAGGCTTTCTCCTAAAACAGCCAAAACCTATCTTTATTGCATTAAAAAGTTTCTTGTGTGGTGTAAAAAAGAAATTGGAAAAATTAGTAAAAAAGATGTTAGACTATTTTTAGAATATTTATCTGACAAGAATTTATCAGGAAATACACTCAATACATACCATATGGCAATTAGGTTTTTATTTACTGATGTTCTTAATAAAAAAATGTGGATAAATATTAAATATAGTAAAGCCCCTAAAAAACTTCCTTTTGTATTAAGCAAAAAAGAAGTAAAAAAATTGCTAAATTCAATTGATAATTGGAAACACAGATTAATGATTGAGTTTATGTATGGTTCTGGTTTAAGAGTTAGTGAATTATTAAATATAAAGATTAAAGATTTAGAATTAGATGAGGATTTTGGTTATGTGAGAAATGGAAAAGGTGGAAAAGACAGATTAATAATTTTACCTGATATTATTAAAGAAAAAATAAAAAACCTAATCGAAATGGAAAATCTAAATTGGGATAGTTATCTATTTCAATCAAAGGGAAATAAAAAATATTCTATAAGAACTATTCAATTAATAATTAGAAAATCTGCAAAAAAAACAAAATTAGAAAATTGGAGAGAAATACACCCTCACACATTAAGACATAGTTTTGCAACACATTTAATTAAAAATGGTTATGATATTTCTCAGGTTCAGGCTATGCTTGGACATAAATCTCCTGAAACAACAATGATTTACACCCACACAACTTCACCTAACATCATTAATATAAAATCGCCTTTAGATAATATTTAAAATAAAGAGCCATCCAAATGAAACACTTTATATATTTTTCAAAATCAGCAAGCACATCTGGTAAAGCATTAAGCCAGGGAAATTTAATGAAAGCCGGGAGGATGGATATTGCAATTCATAGTTTTATTCAGGCTATTTACCTAAGTAAGGGTTTTAGAGAAGATGTTAAATTTCATTTTGTTTTTTATGGTATGCCTGATCCTCCAAAACATATTGAAATACAAGTTAGTGAAGAACTAGGATTAAACAAGAAAAATATTGCTAAGATTATTCAAAAATTACTTTATAAATATAAAAAAGGAGAAAAAACCCAAGTTTTTCCTAAATGTTTTATTGAAAAAAAGAGTTTACTAAAAGTTGTTGAAGAACTAGCTGAAAATTCTAATATATTTATTCTTGATAAAAAAGGTCAGGATTTGAGAAAAGTAAAAATATCAAAAAATCCTGTATTTATTCTTGGAGACCATGATGGCTTACCTAAAAAAGAGCTTAAAAGATTAAAAAAGATAGCTATTCTTGTTTCTGTTGGTGAAAAAATGTATTTTGCTTCTCAAGTAATAGCTGTTGTTAATAATGAATTAGATAAGAGGGAAGCGACTTAACGTAGGTATTTATGTGCCGCTTCCCTTCTAATCTTCTTGTAAATGAGGTATTCGATTTCATAAGGTTCTACTCCCAATTCCGTGAGAATCAAAGCTTCTTTTTCAAGATGTTTTGGTAGTGAATTGGTTAGCATTTTCCCCTTTTAAAAATTCCTTTCCCAAATGGGGAGCAACGACAACTCCCCGGAGGGTTAAGGTTGAGATGAAATTCTTTTTAATATGTCTTGATAAAATTAACAATTTACTTTATAAAGGGCTTATGAAAAAACAATAAAGAACAAGGATAAGGAGTAAAAATCCATAATGTTTTTAAATGGACTTTACAAAAATATTTATACTTAAAAAGCTTCTAAATAGCATGGATTTAGAGGCTGATTTATGCTATTATCCTGATTCTTATTTAATGGGAAATAATGATTTTGATAAAATAAAGCTTCAAATATTTCTTCTTGAGGTAGAACAGTTTAAGCAAAATGATTTATTGAGAAAATTATGTTATGGGTGTATTAGCGGGGGATATTGTGAAGGGGATTAAAATTCTTTAAAATGCATATTGTCTGAATTTTCCCAACAATAATAATCACATTTGGGGCAATCGTTTTGACATTCATATGAATCACTATTTTTTACTATCTTTAATGAACTTAAAGCTGCAAAAGGCAAACCCATCTCGGGGGTTGTTCTTGATGTGTCTAAACTTTCTCTTACAATGAAATTAGGTAAAGAGTTTAATTCTTGAATTAACTTTGTTAAATCTCTTCTTCTGGTAGTTGTCCTAAATAAAGTATCTGGACATTTTTTGGCAATATTTATCCATTTTTCAACATAACCATTAGAATAAAAATCTCCACTAGAATGAAGTCTAAAATATTTTACTTTTCTTCTATTAACAGCCTCAACTACTTTATCTACAAAGCCTGGTTTTTGAGATAATTCTAATCTTTGTGCTGCTCCTTTTAAAGAAGGAGGCCATTTACATCTCCCTCTTAGAGCATAACAAGCAGGTTCTCCGTCTCTTCCCTCTAAACACCAAGAAGTAGGAGTGCAAGTATCTTTCGCTGGTAAGTTAAATAAAAATACATTATTTCCCATTTTAGTATTCCCGAGGATTAAAATATCCATAAAATTCTAACATAAGATTCATTTAAAAGAATTTCGGTGTTGATGACCAAAAAAAAGGTTACCAATTAAAGTAGATATCCATTGCATTAGATCTTATCATACAATTTTCATTATATTGGTTTTGAGCAGCTTGTCTTCTCTTTTTTAAGAGTCTAACTTGTTTTTTACCCATAGGCTTTTTAGATTCTATTAAAAAATAATTTTTATCTGAAACTAAGCATGTCTTTATTGAATTAAGTATTTTTTCAAATTTATTCATAATATAAAAACAAAATTCAAATTTATAACAATTTCTATACTAATAAAATTAATAAAGTAAGTTAATTATCTTATTTATATGAAAAAGTCTGTAAGAGTTTATATTGATGGCACTGTTCAAGGGGTGTTTTTTAGGATGTTTATTAAAGAAAATGCAGAAAGACAAAATGTTAAAGGATTTGTTAGGAATCTTGAAGATGGGAAAATAGAGGTTTTTCTTGAGGGGCAGGTAGATGGTGTCAATAAGATGATAGAATTATGTAAAAAAGGTCCAAAACATTCAATAATAAAAAAAGTAGAAATAAAACCAGAAAGGTTTCAAGATTTTAAGGTGTTTAAAATATTACATATTTAGGAAGTATCGCTCTTTCTAAATTATCAATAAAGCCTGACAAACTTTTTAATCCGTAATTATAATTAATTTCTTTTCCTTTTTCAATAAGTACTCTTTGAACATATCCTCCTAACATGATGATAAAATATCTTAAAACTTTATAAAATCATGGATATTATAAAAGATATAATGAAAATCAATAACTATAATGATGCGAGGAAATTGATTAATCCTAAGTATGGGGATGATTTTAATATATTTGTGGAAACTGGAGAAGCGAGTCAAGAGTTTCTTGATTATTTAGATAAAAATGAACAAGCACAAGAAGCAGTAGATTGGTATCTCAGAAAAGAAAAAGGAAATGTTGATAACTTCATGAAGGAACTATATAATCAGGGTGGATTTTCTAAATAGTAAAGCTTATATCCCTTCTTAAATAAATTATATCTATGATATACACTAACTCAGACGGGGGAGCAAGGGGAAATCCTGGTCCAGGAGCAATTGGGGTTATTATTCGAAGAGATGGAGAAATTCTTAGAAAATATAGTAAATTTCTTGGACAAAGAGTTACAAACAATATTGCAGAATATGAAGCATTGATTAAAGCACTTGAATTAGGTTCTAAATTTACAAAAAATGAAATTACTTGTATTCTTGATTCAGAATTAGTTGTTAAACAATTACTTGGACAATATAAAGTGAAAAATCCAACTTTACTTGAATTATTTTTAAAAGTTCAGAAATTGCAAGATAATTTTAAAAAAATAAGATATTTGCATGTTTCTAGATTTAATAAGTTCCAAAAAATTACAGATGGACTTTTAAATGATGAATTATGTAAGAGAGGATATTATAAGAAAATTTATAGAAAATGAAAAAACGTACAGGCATGATTTTATATGATAAGCAAAAGAGAATCCTTTTGCAACAAAGAACAGATGATGCTCCTATCTCTCCTGGAAAGTGGGGGGCTTTTGGAGGAGGGAAAGAAGGGAATGAAACTCCAAAGGCAACAACTAAAAGAGAATTTTGGGAGGAAGTTAACTACAAATTAGAAGGTCCTAGATTATTATTCAGATACTCTCTAAAAAATGGAGATGAAGTATATATTTTTGCTGAGAAATATGATGGGTTGCAAAAACTCAAACTAAATGAAGGAAAAGATATGAAATGGTTTAGTTTAGATGAAGCAAAAAAACTTGACTTGGCTAAAAATTTTATAAAGGCCGTGAACAAACTTGAAAAAAGGTTACTTATCTAAAAATTGTTTTGTTTTGCTAAATCCTGTTCAAAGAGTAAATATTTAAATCAAATTATGTTTTCTTAACTATGGCTGAAAAGTTTTATTGGGCAGATCAGATTGCTGATCAAATAATTAAGAGAAATCCTAGAAAAAAGCAGTATGTTTGTGCTTCACGAATTACGCCTTCTGGAACAATTCATATTGGAAATTTTAGAGAAGTTATTACAAGTGAATTAGTCTTAAGAGCCCTGAAAGACAAAGGAAAAAAAGCTAATTTTATTTTTTCTTGGGATGATTATGATAGATTTAGAAAAGTTCCTGCTAATGTGCCAAAATCATATGAAAAATATCTTGGGATGCCAATAAGTGATATTCCTTCACCTTTTGAAAAAAATAAAAGCTATGCAGAGCATTTTGAACAAGAATTTAAAAAATCTTTAAAAAAAGTGGGGGTTAATCCTAAATTTGTCAGATATAGTATTATGACTAAAAAATGTAAATATGCAAAGTTAATAAAAAAGATAATTGAAAAAAGAAAAGAAATTATGCAAATTTTAAATAAATATAGAAAAGAGGCTTTGAAAAAAGATTGGATGCCTCTTGTTATTTATTGTGAAAAATGTAAAAAAGATTCGACAAAAATATTGGGAATTAAGGGATATATTATTGAATATAAATGCGATTGTGGGCACAAGGAAAAAATTGATTTTAGAAAAAAAGGTATAAATGTTCCTTGGAGAATTAATTGGCCAATGAGATGGAAATATGAGGGAGTTGATTTTGAACCTGGAGGAATTGATCATAGTGTTCATGGGGGTTCATTTACAACAGCAAAAGAAATTGCAAAGCAGGTTTTTGATTACGAACCTCCAATTTATGTGTTTTATGATTGGGTTAGAATAAAAGGGGGAGGAGAATTTTCAAGTTCTTCTGGAGATGTACTAACTATTGACGCTGTTGAAGAAGTTTATGAACCAGAAATTTTAAGATATGTTTTTGTGGGTACAAAGCCCAAAACAGGTTTTCAAATTAGCTTTGATAATGATGTTATTAAAATCTATGAAGACTATGACAAGCTAGAAAGTAAATATTATGATAAAAAAGCAAACCCTAAAGAAAAAAGAATTTATGAACTATCTCAAGTGGGAAAAGTTAAGAAAAAAAGACCTGAAAAAACAGGGTTTAGACATCTGATTACTCTTGTTCAAACAGGTAAAACTCAGGAATTAAATTCTGAATCTAAAAAAAGAGCTGAGAAAGTTAAAAACTGGTTAGAGAAATATGCAGAAGAAGACATGAGATTTGAAGTGCAAACAAAAATTCATATTAAATTAACTAAAAAAGAAAAGCAGATTCTTTTAGCTTTAAGAGATATACTAAAAAAGAAAAAATATACAGAAGAAAAATTATTTCAAGAATTTTATAATCTATGTAAAAACAAGGATGCTTCAAATACAGAATTTTTTAATGCGGCCTATAGGGTTATTATTAATAAACATCGTGGACCTAGGTTAGCAAGTTTAATTCTCCTTGTTGGCCAGGATAAAATTATTAAACTTTTGAATCAGATAAAGTAAAATGGCATTGATAATAAAATCAAATATCAAGAAAGTTGTGAAAGACTTGGATAAGGAAAACGCAGTTACCAGTGTTGCTGAAGAGGTTGGCACAGCAATGGAAAGAAAAGTTGAAGAAATGCTAACAGAAGCAATAAAAAGAGCAAAAGCAAATAACCGTAGAACACTTCAGGGTCGGGATTTGTAATTATTAAGCAAAAGTCCTAATAAAAAATCTTCTTGCAAGTTTTAGTCTTGAGGAAAATGAAAAAAATTCATACTCTAATGCTCTTAAACATTTGCTAGATTCTAGGAGTTTTAAAAATTTCTCTTGTATTTTTTTATTTTTAAGGATTTTATCAATCTCCTTGGTTTTATAATTTTCATTAATAATTAGTTTGGCAACCTCAAGAACCATAAAGATTTTTATAGTTTAATGGGCTTTCTCCCATATGTCTCAAACAAATAAACCTTTAAAAAAGGTTTCCAAAACAAACTTTTCTAAACAAGGTAAACGTAATAGAGCTGCGGGTGCTAGATTTGAATTAAAAGTAAGAAAAGATTTAGAAAGTCAGGGATGGATTATGAATAAATGGACAAATAATGTTGATTTTGAACAAAACAAAGTTGTTCCCGCAAAAAGAAAATTTAACCCTTTTCTAAAAGTCATGTCTATTGGCACTGGTTTTCCTGATTTTAGTGGCTCAAAAGCAATATCTCGGGGGGCATATGATGTTGTTGGGATCGAGGTTAAGGGAAATGGTTGGCTTGATAAAGAGGAAAAAGAAAAATGTAAATGGTTGATTAATAATAAAATATTTTCAAAAATATTAATTGCCAGGAAGGGAAATAAAAGAGGAGGTATTGATTATATTGACTTTGAAAAAAAGTATATGAAATAATGCAATAAACCTTAAATTAGGCTAATTTTATATTAAGGAATGCAAAAAATAGTTATTATGTTGATTTTCTTAGTAATTGTTTCAAATGTTTCTGCTATGAAAATAAATGAAATTGAATTAAATCCTGCAGGGGCAGATTCTGGAAATGAGTGGGTTGAATTTTATTGTGAAGTTGAAGTTGAATTAAATGGATGGAAACTTGTAAATGAAGATGAAGGAGAAATAATGTTAAAAGGAACTTGTGATGGATATTATATTTATGAATTTGAAAAGCAATGGCTTGATAATAAAGATGCTCAATTATTCCTATATTATGGGGGGGTTTTGATTGATGAAACAGAAATATTTTTAGATTCTGCAAATAATGAAAAAACACATCAATTTTGTGATGCATGGGAATTTAAACAAGAAACAAAAGCTAAGAAAAATGATTGTGGTGTAGAAGAAAATAGTAAGAACGAAGAAGATGAAGAAGAAAAGAGAAGTAATGAGGAAATTCTAGAAAATGTTGAAGATTTTGAAGAAGAGGGAGAAGTTAAACCAATAAAGAATACTCCAACACTTATTAGATTAAATGCGCAAACTATAAAAAGTGAAGATGATACTGAAAAAATAGATAAGAGCTATTATGCTAAGTATGGATTTGTAATTTTTTGTATCTTGCTTGGAATATTATTCTTATTTAGAAAAAAACAAATCAACAAAAATGAGTTTGACTGAAAACACTTCGGGCATTAAGGCAACAATGATTATTGAAATAATAGGCAGGCCTCCAGAACACTTAACAAAAACATTGAAAAACATGATCAAAGAAATGGGAAAAGAAAAAGGGATTAAAATTACAGGAGAAAAAACTAAAGATCCGGTTTTAATGAAAGATCAAAAAGATTTTTACACTAGTTTTGCAGAAGTGGAAGTTGAATTAGAAACTGTCATGGATATTGCTAAAATCATGTTTAAATATATGCCAGCACATATTGAAATTCTTTCACCTGAAAGACTTCAAATATCAAATAATGATCTAAATGAAGTATTTAATGAAATCGCGAGAAGACTTCACGGGTATGACGAAGTAGCAAGAGTTATTCAAGCAGAAAAAACAATTCTAGAAAACAAATTAAGAGACTTGCTTGAAAAGAAAGATGACAAAAAACCATAAAAAGTTAACACTCAGCACAGAAGATTATCATAAAATTGCAGAAAATATTAACAGGATGCAAGCAATTCCCTTGTATAAAAGGCAATCAATTCTCAACAGAGCTAATAAACAAATTCCAGGACAAGTTCGTGCAGAAGCAATAGAATTAACAAAACAATTTTCAGAAGATCCTTATTTTAAAAAAATTGCAGGAATTAATTTTGATAAACCGCTTAAACCAGGAGTTTGGCAATCGGCAGTTGCAGATTATTTATTAAGAAGAGGGTTTAATTAGTTTTTTCCTTTAGCAACTTCAAATAAATCTATTGGTGATGAAGCTTTACGATATTTTGCTTTAAAAAACCAAATTGCCCCAGCAATAATCGCAATAACTATTAACCATCCAATAATTTTTCCCCATGGCCCTGGTTTTTCCTTATCTTTGCAGGTTCCTGTGCAGCACTTATTGTCTCTAGCATATTGTTCTGGTACATCACATTCTTGATTTTGTTCACAAATTGTACCATTTAGTTCAGAACAATTCTTTGAAGGATTTATTGTTTCTTTTTTATCTTCTTCTGTAAGAACATAATCTTTTACCAAGTTTAAAGTTACAGGAAGATAAATATACAAATCTTTGCTTGTTTTTGCTTTTATTTCTCCTGTGATTATCCCGGCCTCTTCTCCTGCAATAATTTCCAAGTTAATTTCTACTGGTTCATTTGGATCTACTTTTTCAATTTCATCTATTGAAAGAGAAACATATTGTTCTAAAGACTCAGACAATGAAATTGAAATATCTTCTAATATTTCATCTCCTGTATTAAATAAATAAATTTTTTTGGTTCTATTAGTATTTGTTGCCATGTTAATTTCTAAATCTGCATCCGGCTCAAACTGATAGCTCTCTTGTTCTTCGGGGGTCTGAGCTGAATAAACATAAACAGGAATTTCATATTCTAAATTATCTGTGCTTAATTTGATTGTTTTTGATCTTGGCTGAGTTATATTTTTTAATTTAAAGTTTATTGTTTCTTTTTGTCCTGACTTGACTATTGTGGAGTTTTCTGCACTAGTACTTCCCAATAAAGAAGCAAAAAAACCTTCTCCACTTTCTTCTCCATCAATGTTTATACTAATCTCTATTTCAGAATCTTGCCAGTTTTCAACTTCTATAGAAAAATCTTCTTCAGTAAAAATAGCTCCAGGATTTACAGAAAAATCTGCTGTATTATTTGTTATTGAAAAATTTTTTATTATATTTTCTTGGCTTTGCCTCCCCAACACTGTATAAGTAATATCTTCTAAGGCAATTGAATAATTATTTGGAGTTTTTCCAGAAAGTTGAGCATAAATATAAAATTCTTCTTGTATTTCTACAACACCATAATCAATAGGAATCCTAACATGGCCACGATAAAAAACAATATTATCTTTTGTAATAGGTTCAAGAAAATTTCCAGATACTTTTGCTATTAGTGTTTCTTGTTGATCAAACTCTGTTTTAATATCAAACTCAATTGCAGATATAATTGGAAATAAAAATAAGATCAAAATAAATATTAAGCTCTTTTTCATGATTAACTCCCCATGTCTTTTAACTTCTTTAGAACGTCTTCAAAGTCACCTGTTGGTTTTTTGCGCGGTGCGGCACGCCTTGGTCTTGGTTTTTGGGAAGCGGGAAAAATTCTTCTTGGGGCTCTTCTTCGGGGTTGTCTTGAAGAGGGAGTCATTGGAAATCCAAAATCTCCTGGTCCAGGAGGTCCAGGCTTTTTACCTCCTGATTTAAATCTAAGTAAATATTTTCTTAATTGATCCTTATACATTATTGCTAAGACCACTAATACAATTAATATAATTAAAACCCAAACCCCCCAATAACTTGGTGAAGGTTCCTTGGCCTTGCAACACCAATCACTCACAGAATCACATTCATAAGAAGAAATTTCTTCATCACTATTACAATCACCTGACCTACATGTTCCCGAGTTTATTTCGCATTCTGAATCTTGACTTACGCTTTCGCAAGTTCCTGTGCAACACTCGGGTGTGTCTGAAGCTTCTTGTGTTGAAATGCTACATTCCTTGCCTGAAACGCAAACTTCTCCACTTAAGTCAAAACAAGATTGCAATGGGGCTGGATTAGAACAACAAACATCTGCTCCAAAACAACCTACATATTCATCTTTTATGTCTCCGTTTGCATTATCACACTCTGAACTTCTTAAACAATGATATCCAGAATCTTCACAATCATCATCGTCTCCATTGCCACCCCCTCCAGAAGAGCCTTTACCCCAAATAGAATATAAAATAAAAGAAGTATCTACTACGCTTGATTGCCAACAACCTTCACTATCTTGAACTCCTAAGAGCCAATCTTTTGCATCTATTTTTTCTTGAGGTTCTTCACCTTGGAAAGCGAGTAATGCGAGTGCTGTATCAAAAAACTTGTTTCCTGAAACTTCCCAATAATTATTTGCTTTTTGTTCTTCTAACACACTTGTCCTAAAATCAGAAGAACCAATTAAGTAATATAAAAAAGAGTCTGGAAGATATTTTTCATTTTCATCTTCATCAGACATTGCAATTAAATAAGGAATAAAGGCATCAACATCATGGCCCTCTGAAGCAAGAACCATTGCAGCCCATAAACTGCCCTCATAATCGCAAGAAGTTGTCAATCCAAAACACAAGGTGCTTATTTCTTCTCTTGTAATGCCCTCTGCTGAAGCTGAAGAAACTTCCCCTGAAACATGTATTGTGGAAGATCTTTTTTGTTTAAATAGCAAGGTTGTTAAAAAAGTTTCATCACAAGATATTTCAAATTCTAGATCATAACAATCAGAATTTACTTTTAACCAATAATCATTACTTGATAAACTTAAACATTCTCCTGCTCTCCTGTCTATTTTTTTATCTTCTCCTATATTAATTATAGTATCTACGCCGGGATAAGAAATTTCACACTCTGTTGGATTTGCACTCTCAATTTCTAAAAACCATTCAAGATCAGTTGGGGTTGTATTTTGTTCAGATAACCAGTCTTCTGCTTTACTATCTCCTTTTAATGCTAAAATTGCCTGGGCAGTTGTTTTTATTTCGCAACCAGATTTTGGCCAGCACTCATCATTTTTTGCATCGTCATTAACATCGCTCCTACATTTTCCAGCTGTTAATAAAGCAAATATTTTTTCTTTAGAAGATAGGTCATCACATCCTCTATCTTCAATTAAATCATCAAGACATTGTTCTGCTCTATCTATTTTTGAAGAATCATCTAGGGTGGTTAAATCAATTTCATCATCTGCTAAAACAAATGGAACAAGCAAAATTAAGAATACAATGCTTAACAATAACACTTCTTTTCTCATAGAATATATAATTAATCCTTGTTTATAAATATTTTTAATAAAAATTATATCTTTATTATTTTAACGCTCTTTATCTGTTGGTTTGTTACTTTATCTACTTCAATTATTATTTTCCTTAATTTTATCTGCTCTCCTTTTTGAGGCATTCTTTTAAGTTTGTATTGAACAAAACCTGCAATTGTGGTAAAGTGTTCACTTTTTAATCCGAGATTAAGAAGTTTATTTATTTCTTGAATAGAGGTTCTTGCATCTACTTGAAGTATCTTATCATCTACCTTCTTCATATAGGCGCTTTTCTTTTGGCTTTTGTCAAAGATGTTTCCAACAATTTCTTCTAAAATATCTACTAAAGTCACTATTCCCATTACTGTTCCATATTCATCTACAACTATTGCTAATCTTATTTTCCTGTGTTCAAATTCTGCAAGTAAATCATCTATTTCTTTTGTCTCTGGAACAAAAAAAGGTTTTCTTGTAATCTCTTTAACTTTAACATGGAGTTTTTTATTTTTAGCATATTTTAAAACATCGTCCACGTCTAAAATTCCTTGGATTTTATTTCTATTGTCTCCATGAACAGGGAATCTTGAAAAGGGGGATCTAACAACAAAATTCAAAACTTGTTGTAATTTTTTTGTTCCTTCAACCATATCAACAGCACTAATTGGCACCATTATTTCTGTTACTTTTGTACCTTCAAATTTCAAAACATTTTGCATCATCTCGGCAGCTTCTTTATCTAAGAGACCTTGTTGCCTTCCCATTGTCACAATTGTTTTTAATTCTTCTTGTGAAAGTTGGCCTTCTTCTTTCGAACCTAAAAGACGAGACATTGCTCTTGCAATTAACCCAAAAAACCAAACAAAAGGCGTAAGCACTATTGAAAGCCACTCAATTGGCTTTGCAATTTTAAGAGAAATTCTTTCTGCATTTTGAGCTGCAAAGGTTTTGGGGGTTATTTCTCCAAAAATTAAAATTAAGAAAGTCATTACTCCCGTAGCAACCCCTACTCCTGCTGAACCAAATAAATCTGTAAAGACAACTGTTGCAAATGCAGCTGCACCAATATTGACTAAATTATTTCCAATTAGAATTGTTATGATCAATCTTCGGGGGTGTTTTTTTATCCTATATAATGCGTCTGCTCCTTTTTTCTTTTGTTTTAAAAGAGCCTTAACTTTAATCATGTTTAAAGAAACTAAAGCTGTTTCAATTCCTGAGAAAAATGCAGAAAAAATTATTAAAATTATTAGAACAATAATCTGTGTTGTTAACATTTTCACCCGTGCTCATTATGATGCTTTTTTGGTTTTTATAGTTTTCCCATTACTCATGAAATTTTTTTTAATCACATAATTAACAGGGTTTTTGACAAACTTGCAAAAAGTATCTGGTTGACAAACTCCGATGCCTTGGTAAAATTCTTTACAATTGGGGGACATTATTGGTTTTTTCCTGTAGGTCCAAGAAAGCTGAGATTTGATATATCCTTGTCTTAATTGGGGTTTGTTTTTTTTATTCCAGTCTTCAATTCTTTGTTCTAGTTCTTCTCTCTCCATTCCAACAGAACGAAAAAGATTAATTAATGCAAATAAGGCTCTTTTTTTTCCATCTTTTATTCCTTTTAAGATATTTTGTATGCACGGGGGAAAGTTCTTTTCAGATAAATTTACGAGCTTTATTGGTTTGTAATCAAAATCTTTTCTTTGTTTTTTCTCTGGAGTGGCTTGCCGATTCCAATCTAATGCTTGTACTAATAATTCTTTTGCTTCACCCCCTTTTACGTCAGGCATGAACTTTTTTATTTTCACTTGCATTGGATCTGCATCTTTTAATTCAAATTCAGAAATTTTATCTGCATCTAAAACAACACTTGCAAGAGCTGTTTTTTCATGGAGACTGTAAGGTGTACGAAATAAATGTCTTGGGGAAACTAAAATCAGATCTGGCATTACTTCTTTTGGTGCTTGAAAATCTTTTATATATTTACTTGGTTTTGTTAAATTAGAAATTTTTTCAATTAATTCTCTTTCAATTGTCTTTATGAGATATTTCATAACAATCCTGGGCCATTCTGGAAACATGTCTGATGTTTTTACATTGTTTATGTCTTTTGGAAAAGCTTTCCATGGAACAATTATATGAAACCCCTTACTTCCTGAGAACTTTACTCCAATATTTTTAATTCCATGAAATCTTAACATCTTTATTATTATCTCTGCCATTATTTTACTATAATCAATATATTTACTATCAATATCAATTAATAAGTCCCAACCAATTCTTAATTCATTTAATTCTTGTTCTGACATGCCAGTTTTAATTTGTAATGGATCTTGCCATAATTCTTCTGAACAATGAAAACTCGTGGCACCTTTTTTAACTAGGCTAAAAACATCTCCTTCATATTCTAATGTGTCTGGTCTCTTTCCAAAACCCTCAAAATATCTTGGTGAGACTTCTCTATTTTTAGAAAATTCGAAAATAGCTTTTTGAACTTCTGGTTTAGAATAATATAAGTGAGTAATTTTTCTTATTCTTTTTTCTCTAATACTTGGTTGTTCAGGCATTTTTATTTTTTAGTGAGCAATTCAAAATGTTGTTTTAATAGTTCTTCTGCTTTACTCCAGTGCTTATCTGCTTCTCGTTGCATATGCATTCTTTGATCATACTTTTTAGCTTCTATATATTCTTGTGTAGCCTTTAATTTTAATTTGGCAGCTTCAAGTGCAATTCCATAAGAAACTCTGAATTGTAATTCATATAGTCTTGCACTACTTTCTATTAATCCTTTTTCATCTCTTCTATGATGTGCTTTCCACCAATTAATTTCATATTCTGCTAATTTCCTTAGTTTCTTTTTTAGATCCATCTTAACCATTAATTATCTTAACAAAAACTTTTCTTGTCCTTGGGCCATCAAATTCGCATAACCCTATTCCCTGCCAGGGGCCTAGAATTAATTTGTTGTTTTCTATTATAATTGTTTCACTAGGACCTATTAAAGCAGATTTTATATGAGCATGCGCATTATTATCAACACAATTATGCTTATATTTGCCTGTACTTGGAATCATTTCCTCTAGTTTATTGATAATATCATTACACACAGCAGAATCATAATTCTCGTTTATTAAAATTCCTGCTGTTGCGTGTTGAACATAAACTAAGCACATTCCCTTATCCACTCCAGAATTATCAATTATCTGCTTTACTTTATCTGTAATATTAATTATTTCTTGATTTTTGCTTGTTTTTATTTTAATCTCTTTTAACATTAGGTAATTAATTAGACAAAGTTTAAATAAATACCTTATACTTAATCATAATAATACTTAAAAACAAATCCAGTTTTAAATAAAAATGGTAGATAATTTAGTAAAAATAGTAGAATATATTTCTCCAAGATATACTGGAACATATGAAGAGTATCATGGAAGAGATTTATATCAAAGAATAGATCCCAAAGACACAAAGAGGGTGGAAAAATGGATTAAAGAAAATACTCTTGTAAAAATAAGTGGGAAATCTTCCGACGAATATTTGTTTTTTGATAGAGACGCAGTTGGAGTTATTAGTACAAAAATGATAAGACAAAATAAATCAAGACCCCATCAGGGGGAAAATTTTGACTATAATATACGTGTAAAAATAAAAATATCTCCCCCTGGTAAGTATATCCCCCTAGATCTTCGTGATATTTTAAAAGAAGAAAAAATTGTTCCTTTCAGTAAGACCTTATAGTCGTTAAATCACTAGTTTATTTTTATATAAATATTTAAAAAATAGCTATTTTTATTATACACATGAGAGTTAAACTTGAAAATCCAACTATGCTTTCAAAGGCAATTGACATTATTTCAGAGTTAGTAACAGAAGTTAGGTTAAAGGTAAATGAGTTTGGCATGAGTATTACTGCAATAGATCCTGCAAATGTTGCAATGATTAGTTTTAAGCTTCCGAGAAGTGGTTTTTCTGAATTTGAAGTTGGAGAAGAAAGCTTAGGAATTAATTTAGATAATTTAAAAAGAATTTTAAAAAGATGTAATGCCGGGAGTGGCTTAATAATAGAAAAACAAGAAAATTTATTGAATATTCAAATTTATGATAGAATAAAAAGAAGTTTTAATTTAAGCTTGATTGAAATTGATTCAGAAGAAAAAGAGATGCCAAATTTAGAATTTAGTTCAAGAGTTGAATTAACTTCTCTTGACTTGATTGATTCTATTGAAGATTGTGCTGTTGTTGCTGATGCTTGTTCATTTATAATTGAAGAAGGAAAATTCATAATTGAAGCAAAAAGTTTAAATTCTGCACGTTCTGAATTTTCAGGAGACGAAGCAAACATAGATGCTGAAAACTGCAGAGCAAGATATAGTTTAGAATATTTGCAAAAATTTGTAAAAGGTGCAAAACTTTGTGAAAAAACAATTTTAAATTTTGCAAATGATCATCCATTAAAAATTGAATTTAAATCTCAATTTATGGAACTTAATTTTATTCTTGCACCAAGAGTGGAAACCGAAGACTAAAAAATTTATTCTAATTAAATTTATAAATAAGAATATCGTATAAGAAATATGATAAATAAAAGGGGGCAGGTGACAATTTTCATTATAGTTGCCATAGTAATTATCGCTCTGATTGTCTTGATAGTTATGTTTTATCCAAAGATTAAAAGCACTTTAGGTTTTGAAACAAAAAACCCTAATGAAAGGCTTCAAGATTGTCTTGAAAGTGAAGTTGAAGAAGCTGTATTGAAATTATCTTTGCAAGGGGGGAGTATTGACCCAGAAAGTTATATTCTTTATCAAGATAATAAAATAGAATACTTATGTTATACAGATGAATATTATACAACTTGCACTATGCAAAGACCTTTATTACAAAATCATATTGAAGCGGAAATTAAAAACGCCATTACAAACAGAGCAGATCAATGTTTTGATGAGATAAAAGAAGATTATGAGGGTTCAGGATATACTGTAAATTTGAAAAAAGGGGACATGACTGTTGAGTTACTTCCAAAAAGAGTATCTGTTTCTTTTGAACATGAATTAACCTTAACAAAACAACATGCAGAAAACTATGAATCTTTTAAAGTTGTGTTAGATAATAATCTTTATGAGTTGGTTTCAATAACAAATAGTATTTTAAATTGGGAGGCACGTTATGGCGACGCTGAAACAACTACTTATATGAATTATTACCATGATTTAAAAGTTGAAAAACTGGAGCAAAGTGATGGGACAACAATTTATATTTTAACAGATAGAAATACTAAAAATAAATTTCAGTTTGCATCAAGAAGTCTTATCTGGCCAATTTAAAATGAAAAAAACATTAATCTTTATGTTCTTGATAATTTTCCTAATTGGTGTAACCTTCCCAATTAAAATTGTGGGTGCTGAAGCTTCATATTGTTGTGAAAAAACAACAGATGGAAAATGGTGTGTTAATGCTCCGAGATCTATGTGTGCTACGGGTGGAGAACTTAATACTCCTGCACAAACTCATTGTGAATCAACTAGTTATTGTAAGCCCGGTTGTTGTTTTAATAGTCAGCAAGGAACTTGTTGGGAAAACACTGGTCAAAGTACCTGTAATGAGGCAGGAGGAGTTTGGAACGAGAGTGCACAATGTGAAATTCCTCAATGTGACTTAGGTTGTTGTTTAATTGGAGATCAAGCAGCATTTGTAACACAAACACGATGTAAAAAACTTTCTTCTTTATATGGATTAGAAATTAATTTTAGAACAGATTTTTCAAGTGAAATGATGTGTATTGCGAGTGCGAGTTCTGATGAAGAGGGAGCTTGTGTTTTTGAAAAAGAATTTCAAAAAACTTGTTTAAGATTAACTCAAAAACAATGTAATGAAATGGGGGATACAAGTTTTCACAAAGGATATTTATGTTCTGCTGAAAGTCTTGGAACAAATTGTGCTGGTTTTACAGACGAAACTACTTGTGTTGAAGACAGAGATGAAGTATTTTTTGTTGATGGTTGTGGAAATTTAGCAAATATCTATGATGCCTCTAAACAAGATAGTCCAGATTATTGGTCAACAATTTATGATAAATCGCAGAGCTGTGGTTATAATGATAGAAGGGGGAATGCAGATTCAAAAACATGTGGAAACTGTGAATATTTTTCAGGCAGTACTTGTAAAGAAGCAGAAAGAAGCAATTCTCCAACATATGGAGATTATGTTTGTGAAGATTTAAGTTGTGAATATGAAGACCAAACTTATGAACATGGGGAAACATGGTGTGCAGAATCAAGAGGAATAGATGAAAGTTTGCCTGGAAGCAAATCCTTTAGACTTGTTTGTTATGATAGTGAAGTAACTGTTGAACCTTGTGCAGAATTTAGAAAAACAGTTTGTGTTCAATCAGATGTAAATGGATTTAAGACAGCAGCATGTGTGGCAAATATTGCAGAAGATTGTGTTTATCAAGATACTAAAAAAGATTGTGAAAATATAGAAAGGAGAGATTGCGTTTGGATTGCAGGTGATAGATTTGATAAACAAGAAGTGGAAGCAAAAGATAAAGCGCAAAGAAAAGGGTCTTGTGTTCCAAAATATGCTCCTGGGTTTAAATTTTGGCCAGAAGTAGGCAGTACTTTAGAAATCTCAAACATGGTAGATACCTGTAGCCTAGGTACTACTCAATGTGTTGTTGTTCATAAAAAAAAGAATGTATTTGATGATTGGGATTGTGAAGAAAATTGTCATTGTTTAACAGATGAATGGGCACAAGAAAAAAATCAAATATGTAGTTCTCTTGGTGATTGTGGAAGTTCTACAAACTATATTGGAATAGATGGATATTATAATGAGAGTTCACTTACAAAAAAACGAGATTAAAAAAAGAGAAAAAGGTTTGGCATTGAGTCAAATTATTATACTTATAGTCGGAATTGTAGCTATTTCTTATGCTTTTGGAAGCGGATTAAAAGAAGTTAGTGCGGGGGATCCTCCTGTGGATGATGAAGCATATGATTGGTTGTTTGGACAAGCAGTTGAAAATTCTGCTCCTGCCATTACTACTAAACCAACAGTTTCTGTGCCCCCACTTATTGGAGAATTTGATGATCCATTGGAATTAGAATCATCAGATATTACAAGCATAACTTCCCCCAAAACAATCAAACCAGGTTTTTGGTCAACAGCAGGAAAAACAGCATGGATAATAGTAAAAAATTATGGTTATGCAGAACTAGCAGGGCAAGTTACAAATTTTGCTTTAAGTTGGATAAAAGATGAAGAATTAAAAGATTCTATTTCTGGGGGAGTGAAATGGGGAATTTTTGCTGGAAAAACCATTTATGATTTATTTAAACCAACAGGTCTTTTAAAAAATGCCTTGGGGAAAGTTGGAGATTTCTTAGGAACCAAATTAGGGGGTTTAGCAGTGGGAGCTCCTGTTGCTCTTTTATATTTTGCTCTTAGTTATTCAAAAACAGAACAAGAAATAGTAACATTCACATGTAATGTTTGGGATGCTCCAACAGGAGGAGATTATTGTGAAGAATGTAATAACCAGGGAATCTTACCTTGTTCTGAATATCAATGTAGGAGCTTAGGACAAAGTTGCGAATTAATAAATAAAGGCACAACCGAAGAATTATGTGTCTTTAGTAGTCGAACTGATAGAGAATATCCAATAATAAGCCCATTAGATGCTGCTCTTCCTGAAGGTTATTCTTATAAACCAGATAATGCAGTGTCTCCACCAAACAGGGGGGTAATTGTTTGGAAAGATGGTACTTCAGATGGATGTGCACCTCCATTTACAGATTTAACTTTTGGTATTAGTGTGAATGAACCTGGAAGATGTAGAATAGATAAAACAAGAAGCCCAACTTTTGATGGTATGAGAATTGATTTGAGTAGCGGATTAAAAAGATACAACCACACAATTGATATGAATATGCCTAACACAGAAGCACTTGAAGAAGCAGGTATTGAAACAGAAAACGGAGGAGAATATCAAGTATATGTTAAATGTGCTGATGAAAGAGAAAATTACAATCCTGCAGACTTTGTGTTTAAATTTTGTATTGATGATGGCCCAGATACTCAAGCCCCAATAATCAGTGGGACAAGTATCTTTGATAATATGCCAATTGGGCATGGGCAAACTTCTTTTGATTTAACATTGCAAGTAAATGAACCTGCAGAATGTAGGTGGAGCCATATAGACCAACCATATAAAGACATGCCAACAGGAGTAAACTGTGGAGGGAATTTACATGAAGTAAATGCTCAAATGATTTATCTATGTGATACAACAACCTTAACAGAATTAAAAGATGATATTGAAAATAAATTTTACTTTAAATGCAATGATACTTCAGGAAATTTTAATAAACAATCAACAGAATTTACATTAATAGGAACACAACCATTAGTAATTGATGAAGTTGGGCCAAATGGAACTATTAAAGATTCAACATTAGATGTTAAGGTGACTTTAACTGCTGAAACTTCTGCAGGATATAAAGAAGGGGAATCAACATGTCAATATAGTGAAACAGGTGAAGAAGGAACATATGTTGACTTCCTAAATACACGATCACATATTCATTCTCAAGACTTGTACTTAGCTGAAGGATCTTATAAATATTATATCAAGTGCACAGATCTTGGAGGTAATTATGATATTGAAGAAGCTGAATTTTATGCAGAATCTGATACAGAAGAGCCAATGATCGTAAGAGCATATAAAGATGGGAGTGATTTAAGAATTATGACAGATGAAAAAGCAAGGTGTGTTTATTCTGATTTTAGTTGTAATTATTTGATTCTTGATGGACAAGAAATGATAGTGCAAAATGATGTAGAACATTATGTTGATTGGAATACAAATATTAATTTCTATATAAAATGTGTTGATGAATATGGAAATCAACCAGTTGGAGATGAATGTAGTATGATTGTGAGGCCGTTCGATATTTATAGTTCGGAGTGAAGTTTTATAAGTTCTAAATATTTATTTTATTTATGAAAGAGAGTGATAAAAAAGCACAGATGAAATTATCTTTTGGGATGATTTTCTCAATAATCTTGATTATAATTTTTGTTGCTCTTGCATTTTATGTTATTTATAAATTTGTAGGAATTCAAAAAAATGCAGAAATTGGAATCTTTGTAGACAATTTGCAGGGGGAGGTAGATAAAATGTGGAAATCTTCTAAAGGTTCTAAAGAGTTAGAACATGCCTTGCCTTCAAAAATAACAGATGTTTGTTTTACAGATACATCTGAAATTTATTTTAAACCAGCTGGCTCTGGAGGAAATTTTGATTATATAGAAATAGACCATATTAATGACGCCAACATTGAAAATGAAATTTGTTTTAAAAATATCGACGGTAAAGTGAAAATCGTGCTTGAAAAAAATTATGGAGAAGTTTTAGTTAATGTTGCGAGACCATGAAAAGAGGTTGTGTTGTTAGACTATGAAAAGAGGTTATTTACAAATATCATTTGCCTGGCTTTTTGCAATTATTGTAGGAGCTGTGATAATTTTTCTTGCAATTTATTTTTCTATAAAAGCTGTTAATATGGGACAATATGAAATAAATACAAAAACAGAAAAAAGTTTAGGTATAATATTAAATCCTCTTGAAACAGGTTTTCAAAAATCAATCAGCACATCTATATCTTTACCTGCACAAACAAGAATCTACAATAGGTGTGATAATTATGATGGTTTTGGAAATCAAGTAATTAGGGTATCTCAAAAAAGCTTAGGAAAATGGCCAGAGCCTGCAGCAGGAATGGCTTTTGAAAATAAATATATTTTTTCAGAAGGCGTGATTGAAGCCAAGAAATTTAATGTTTTTTCAAAACCTTTTGAACTTCCATTTAAAGTTAGTGACTTGCTTTATGTTAGTAGTGCTGAAAAACAATATTGTCTTGTTAATTCTCCTCAACATATCGAAGATGAAATAAAAGATTTAAAGCAAAATAATGAAAATTTAAATTTCTTTGTTGAAAATTGTCCTGAATCTGACAAAATAGTAAGGGTTTGTTTTGGTTCTGAAGATGATTGTGATGTTGTTGTAAAATATAGTCAAAAATATATTGAAAAACAAGGAGAAAGAGTTTATTTTGAAACAGATGCACTAATGTATGCAGGTATTTTTTCAGATAAAAACATTTACGAATGCCAAGTTAAAAGACTCATGCAGAGAATAGAGCAATTATCAAATATTTACAAAGAAAAAGCAGTTTTAATTTCTCAAACAGGTTGTGATACTAATTTAAATGCTGACTTGACAAGATTGCATAATTTAGCTCGTAGTCTTGATAGTTCTTTAACACTTTACCATGTAGGAGACATGGCTTTTGATATTGAAAATCAAAATGATGATAACGGGGTGTGTCGGCTATGGTAGGTAAATTTGGCCAGTTAAAGATCCAACAAATGGCATTTGTGTTAATAGCTGTGACTATTCTATTTGTCTTGGTTGGATTGCTTTTTCTTGGATTTAAATTTTCAGGATTAAAACAATCTTCAACAGATCTTTGTGAAGAAAACGCTAGGCTCTTAGTTTCAAAATTAGCAAATTCTCCTGAATTTTCTTGTGGATTTTCATTTGATTCGACTAAACTCACATGTATAGATGCTGATAAAGTCATGATATTAAGAGAAAATATAGATGCATACGAAGGATTTTGGGGTGTTGAAAATATAGAAATTAAGAAAACCTATCCAATAAGTGAGAATATAGAATGTGATATTGGGAATTATCCTGATTGTAACTTGATTAAACTAAATCCTGGTGAATTAAAAGGAATAGGAATTTCAAATTTTGTTGCTTTGTGTAGGAAAGAAGCATATGACTGGGATATTTATGATAAATGTGAACTTGCTAAAATAACAGTAAGTTATGGTGAAACATGTTGAAAAAATTAATAAAAAGGCGCGGACAGAAAGAGAATCTCCATTTGAATAAGGAAATCTCTAATTTAAACTTTAGTTGGAAAAAGAAATCAACTAAAGCTCAAGAGGAGATGGTGGGATTTGTATTAATTGTAGTCATAGTAGCAGTTATTTTATTGATTTTATTGGCTTTTGGTTTAAAAAGTTCAAAAAAAGAGGCTGTGGAAAGTTATGAAGTTACTAATTTTATTCAGTCTTTTTTACAATATACAACAGATTGTAGAGATTCTAATGATTTAGAGTGGTTTTCAATAAAACAGCTCTTATATGAATGTGGTTATGGGAGAACATGTTTAGATGAAAGAGATGTGTGTGATGCACTTGAATCTGAATTATCAGGTATTTTAGAGCAAAACTGGATAGTTACAGAGCAAAGTGCTGTTAAATATTATGGTTTAGAGATTTTTTCAGGTGGAGAAGCAATAATCAATATGACCAAAGGTGAAGAAACTAATAATTGTAAAGGTTCTATGCAGGCCTTAGCACATGAAATTGATGTATATTTCACAGTATGTTCTTAAATCTTCTATCCAAAGTACTCCTTTAACCCCTTATTTCATGGTATTCCTAGACTTTTAAGTGAATAGTAATAGTATCTACAACTATTTCAGGCCTATGTCTTATTCTATTTTTGGTTTTTTCCTCAATTAACTCAATAAATCCAAATCTTTCTAGTAATTTAATATCGTCATTTACTGATTTAAAACCTCTTTCAAGCTGTTTAGCCAAGTCATAGATTGATTTTGGCTGCTTTGCCTTAATTACATGTAAAATCCTTGCTTTTTCATTACTTAATAGCTGCCTAAGAGCTAAAACCCCCTCAAAATCATAGTCTTTTTTAGAAGTTCCTTTCTTTTTAAAAAAAGAAAAGGCCCCTTTATCTCCTGTTATTGTTACTTCTCTTGTCTTTGTTCTTGGCATTTTCCTTTGTTTTATATATGGTTTATTTCTTCCCATATATCTAGAATATATCTTTTCTAGATATATGTTTATTTATCATATATATTATAATATATTACCCTATCTTAATAAATCTTTTGTTTATAAGGAAATGGGGAGTGTCTTAATACACAAGTGATAACGAAGCCTTTATAAACAAAACCACAAAAAATAGGGGGTTGGGAGGAAAAAACGAAAAAATAGACAACAATCTTTTTAAAGGGAATGTATTAGCACTAATACACTTAACTGTGTTCTCTATAGGGGATTAGAGATTATGTTCACTCAAGGAGATAGGTCACCCTATACTATCGAATTGATGTGGGGTTGTCATAGACAACATGATTAATAGAGTTGAAAGGAGGTTTAAAAAATAAGAGATGAAATTTAATTTCAAAAAAATTTCAGCAATTGGAGCGAGTGTATTACTTACAGGTATGACAATGGGGGGAGCTTTTGCTGTTGCACCAAGCGATAATGCATTTGATGCAGTCGTCTATGGAGCTAGTGCAGATGCCTCAGACCTTACTCAAGCTAATAGTATTTCTAGCTGGTTAGGATTAACTTCCACATCAAGTTCAGGAACACTTAGCGGAGATGGAGATACCTATAAAATCGAGAGGCCTTCAACAAAATTCCAAATCGGAAATGGAATAGTAGATGTTCGTTCAACAGCTATAACAGATGACAATATGCCTTTTCTTTTAAAAGATGGTACTTTTGTTGACAATGACAATGATGAATTTGGATATACTCAGAAAATTGAGTTGCATAACAATAGTTTAGCATTGTGGGATGATAATTCTTATAAAGCAGACACACCAACACTTGGATTTAAAATTGGTTCTTCAACAAATGTATTAAATTATACATTTGATTTTAGTAAAAATCCAAATTGGCTAGATCTATCTTCTTCAGATATTAACTTTATGGGAAAAACTTATTATATCCTTTCAACAAATGCAGGGACAAACACCTCTTTAACTCTACTTGATTCTTCTGAAACTACTTTATTAGCTCAAGGTGAAACAGTAACAGTTGGGGGAAAAGTCATTAGTGTTGAATATATTGGAAGTAATGCAGTAAAATTAAATGTGGATGGAGAAATAACAAAGAGCTTGGCAGAATCAGATACATATCATTTACTTAGTGGAGAATATGTTGGTATAAAAGAGATTTTATATAATGCTGTTCAAGGAAGTATCAACAAAGTTGAATTTAGTGTTGGTGAAGGTAAGTTAACTCTTACACATGGGCAAAATGTTGAATTAAATGATGATGGGATAGATGGATTAAGTGTTGAAATCGGTGGACAAGGTTCAGCTACTATAACAGATATTAAACTTGTCTGGACTACTTCAGATACAGAATTTATAACACCTGACTCAGAAATTACAATGCCAGGGTTTGGATCTGTAAAACTTTCATATACTGGTGTAACCTATCCTGCAGAAGAAACAATTGAAGTAAAGAATAGTGGAAAAACAAACATTGTTCTAGAATCATTTCCATTAAAAGATTCAACAGAAGATATTGAAATTCTTGAATGGGATTCAACTAATCACTGGTTTGATCTTGTAGGAAAAGATAGCGATGAAAAACTACTTTCTTCTAATGCTACAAATGTTACATTTAATGCATTAGGAAGTGACAGACATAAATGGTTTGTTGTATCTTGGTCAGATGGAAGTGATGCAGAATCTTACTTGATGAGAGCTTCAAATTTCGAAATTAGCAGTGCTGTAGAAAAATGTGATTTTGAATATAGAAAAGATGGTAAATGGGAAAAAGTTAAAGAAGATGCAATCTTAGGAGACACATTTACTCTTGGAAATGTAGAGATAAATGTAGGAAGTATTAATAATACCTATGATACAGTTGAATTTGCAAGAGGTAATGCAAATATGAGATTTGATGTGCTTTATTCAAAAGAAGGAATGAAAGTATTCCTTCCTTGGACAGATGCAAATAATGTAAGTATTAACAATGCTACAACTTATGCAAATGATAGTGTTGCATGTGCTGTCAAAGGAGCTACAGGAAATAGAGAAATTATGAGTTATATAACATATAACCATAGTGTTAATTTTGATAACGAAGTAGGTACTTGTGCACAACCAACTGTAAGTATTGTCTTTTCAGAAGAAGACAAAAGCGACAATATTGGTGAAGGAGCTAACATTACTGTTGTATTAGCAGATCGATCTGGTAATCAAGACGAAGTTGATGTGCGAAGTGTTACAATTAGTGGAGCAGGTTATTACCATGCTACTACTGGTTTAGAAATTGGTAGTACTGATGTGCTTAGAAACTTTGTATATAGTGCTCTAGGAACTGAAATTTTAAACGACATAGGTCCAGATCAAGATACTGTTAAGTTGATCTACCACGGTTCAGAGGTTGCTGCTGATGTTTATGTAACTTCTGAAGATGTAAGTGCTATTACAACTACAGGAAGTATGGTTTTCAAAGACAGTGAAACTACTTCATGGAATGACAAGAATGTAATCATTGTTGGTGGAACCTGTATTAACACTGCTGCTGCAACTGCATTAGGTATAGCATCAGGAACTTGCGGTGCTGATTTTACAAGTGCTACTGGAGTTAATGCTAATGAATACATGATTAAGACAGTTGCTGATAAATTCACAACTGATAAGATCGCAATGGTTGTTGCTGGTTATGAAAAAGCAGATACTGTTGCAGGTGTAACAAAATTAGTTAACGAAGGAACAGATGTAGAAGCAACTGCAGGCAAAGAATACAGAGGTAGAACTGGGGTTACTGGAAGTTTAGCTTTTGAAGAAGTTGCTTAATTCCAAAAATTAATTTTTTATTTTTTTCTTTTTCTTTTTTTTAACTTATTGCGAGAGCTCTCGTAAGGTTTTTAAGACATGTTTTATTATTTTATTAATGCGAAGGATAACAACAAGAAGCCAAGAAGCAAAACAAAAAAGAACAAAGCAATTTATTGTTGGGGGAGTTTTAATTGTTATTATGTTCTTTAGTGTCTTAGGTTATGCATTTAGGGGTAGTGGAGATGAAGATGATGATCAAAAAATCAATTATAATGGATTTGAATTTGTTAGGCAAAATAATTTTTGGTTTTTAGAATTAGGAGATTTTCAGTTTGCTTTTAAATATAATCCCAAACAAGTTGAACAAGTCTCTTCTCAAGTTAATTTCTTAAATACTTATTCTAGGAAACCACTTTATGTTTTTACAGAAAGTCAAGAAGCAGGAGAAGAAATCTATAGGAATTTTAATCCCCAATATAATAATATTGTTCAAAGAATGCAAAATGCTTGTTTTGAAGAGTGTGAAGAAGATGTTCCAATAAAGACTTGTGAAGATAATTTTATTATAATAGAAGAAAGCGAAATTGTAGAAATAATTCAAAATCAAAGTTGTGTGTTTATTAGGGGTCCCCTAGAAAATTTAACAATGATTACTGATGAGTTTTTATTTAAAATAATCGGTGTAGAATAATAAAATTTATAAGAGAAAAAATACAAAAGATAATAATGAAAAAAGAAAAGAAAAAAGGTGAAAAAAAATCAGACCCCGAGGCAAGCTCGAGCATAGAAGAAGTTTGTGAAGTTTTTAACATAGAAAAAGAGGGTAAAATAGAAACAAAAAAGGTTTGTGCAACAGAAGAAAAAAAACCTGCTACAAAAAAACAAATAAAGGAACAAGAAAAAATCCTAAGAAACTTCCTTATTGGGCTTGGGGTACTAGTTCTTTTTGTTGTTGGTTGGTTTATTGGTTCTCATCATCTCACCACATTTAATTATCAAAAACTAGATTTTGAAATTATTAAGGAGGGAGAAGTCACTTTTTATCATACTGTCATTCCCATATATTCTAATGGGGCGCATACATCTAATCATAATGTTTTTCTAAGAAATGATCCAAGAAAATTAGAAAAAGAAGTGGAATTTATAGGGGATTTAGAATTAACAGGTATGATGGTCATGGATGGGCTTGATAAATTTAATTGTGGGGGAGATGGGATTGTTTCTCAAGCAAGTTTTCAACAAGTAATTAATGCTTTTGGAACAAAAATAATTAGAGATCCTGAGGCGGGGTGTGATGAATATGGAAGATATAATTTTGTTGAATTGGTAGAAGCAGAAGAGACAAGAATCATCGCTCTAGACCCCACATGTCATCTTATTCAGATAAAAGATTGTGAGATTTTTCAAGCAAAAGAAAGATTTTTACTTAAAGAAATGGAA
>JAFCFX010000025.1 GCA_017608405.1 Candidatus Pacearchaeota archaeon
ATACAATTGAGAATGAACGTAGAGAATCTCCTGATCAAACTTCCGGTAACCTTGAGGCCCATGAATAGTGTCAGGAATGTCATCAATGGCGTGCTGCACCCACTTATTGTTTATGGGAACAGACAAGGTGAATTTACTTCTGCAAGCTATCAATTTATCCAGATTCTTCTTGCTATTGATCAGCGACAATTAAAAGTATCGTCTAACGACAATTACACTTACCGGTTGACGGCAAAAAGATTCTAGCAAAATCACGAAGAGTCTATCCTTTTTAAAAGTTGAAACCTTCAAAAAGGATAACTATGGAAACAACCAATAATCAAGTGAGGTTATTAATGCGATTATTAGCAGAAGAAAAAACTCTTGCTGTAGCATCAGCTAAATCAGGTATGAGTGAAAAAACAGCAAGGAAATATAGAGACTTGGGGATACTTCCCAGTGAATGTAAAAAAGCTCATATATGGGTAACAAGGAAAGATCCATTTAAAGATATTTTTTCTGAAATAGAGGAATTTTTAGAACATGATGAAAAAATAGAAGCAAAAACATTATTTGAATATTTAAAAGAAAAATATCCAGGGAAATATCAAGAAGGACAGCTAAGAACTCTACAAAGAAAAATTAAAAAATGGAGAGTAAAAAAAGGGCCTAAAAAAGAGCTGTTTTTTTCACAAGAACATAAGCCCGGAATTTTAGGCCAATCGGATTTTACCCGTATGGGGTCACTTGGAATCACCGTCCAACATAAACATTTCAAACACATATTATATCATTTTACTCTTACTTATTCAAACTGGGAATTTGTAAAAATATGTTTTTCTGAAAGTTATGAGTCTTTAAGTGAAGGGTTTCAAAGCGCTCTTTTTTATTTAAGTAAATCTCCTAAAATTCATCAAACGGACCGATTGTCAAGTGCTATAAATAACAATTCAGAAGCAAAGGATTTTACAGATAGATACTCAGCTTTGCTTAGATATTATGGAGTTGAAGGCAGGAAAAGCCAACCAGCTTCTCCCAATGAGAATGGGGATATAGAGCAATCTCATTATAGATTTAAAAAAGCTGTAGAACAAGCATTGATTTTAAGAAGGAGTAACAATTTTGATTCTGTTGAAGATTATAAAAAATTTTTAAATAAACTTATTAAAAAAAGAAATCTTTCAAGAATAGAAAAGGTCAAAGAGGAGCTCAATTGTTTAAAAGATTTGCCAACGGAACCTTTAAAAGATTTTAGAAAAATAACAACAAAAGTTGGGAAAGGAAGTACTATAAGAGTTTTACAAAACACCTATTCTGTACCAAGTAGATTGATTGGAACTGTAGTAGAAGTAAGAGTTTATTCTCAAAAATTAGAACTTTTTTACGGGCAACAAAAGATATCGACTATTCCAAGAATTATAGGGAAAAATAGGCACCGTATTGATTATCGTCATATTATACATTCTCTTATAAAAAAGCCTGGTGCTTTTGAAAATTACAAGTATAAACCTGATCTATTTCCAAATAGTTTTTTTAGGATGGCTTATGACTCTTTAACGACAAAAGAATATTTGAAACTTTTGTATTTGGCCTCTAATGAGGGAGAAAATAAGGTAACTGAAGTTTTAAAATTTTTAATACAAGAAGAAAAACCTATAAATCTTGATTCCATAGAAGTCTTAGTAAAAAAAGAAATTAAAATATTGCCTAAAGATAATGTAAAAATAGTTGATTTAAGAGAATACGATAATCTTTTAAAGGAGACTTATCATGGCTAAAATAAGCACAGAGATAAAAAAATATTTAAATTTATTGAGATTGTCTTATATGAAATCTGAATTTCAAGAATTAGCAGAGAGAGCATCTAAAGAATCTTTAGATTATAATGAGTTCCTTTTAGAACTATTACAATTGGAATATGAAAATAGAAATCATAGAAAAGTAGAAAAGTTTTTGAGAGAATCAAAACTGCCTTTAGAAAAGAACCTTTCTTCTTTCGACAATAAGAGACTTCCTAGAAATACTCTTTACCAATTTAAAGTTCTTTTAGAAGGAGACTTTTTAGAAAGAAAGGAAAATTTATTAATTTTTGGAAACCCTGGTAGTGGTAAAACTCACATGATTTGTGCTTTAGCGCAAGAATTAATAAACAAGGGCAAAAGGATATATTTTGCAAAATGCAATTTACTTGTACAGGATCTTTTGCTTGCAAAAAGAGAATTAAAATTTTCAAAAAAAATAAAAAAACTATCCAAATTCGATGCTATCATTATAGATGATATTGGATATGTTAATCAGAGCAAAAAAGAGATGGAAGTTTTATTTTCTCTTTTAGCAGAAAGATATGAACAAGGGAGTGTTTTTATTACAAGCAATCTTCCTTTTTCAAAATGGGGAAGAATATTCAAAGATCCAGTTATGGCGAGTGCTGCTATTGATCGATTGATTCATCATAGCATTATTTTTGAGTTGAATATAAAAAGTTATAGAATGGAAAAAGCAAGAAAAAAAATAGCATGAAAATTTTTTGAATAACAAAGCCCCTCTAGAGGGGCTTTGTTATTCCTATTACCTTAGAGGAATCACCTCTTTGAAGCATACAGCAGATAAATCTGCTGAGACAAATTGTTGTCGTTAACCGGTAAGTGTAATTGTCGTTGGGGGGAAAAAGTAATTGACGTTAAACAAAAGAAAAAGCATTCTTGAAAGCATGTTTAAAATTAAGTAATTGTTCTGTCCTTGATGCACCTTTACTACCAGTCATTTCAAAATAAACATCTTGATTT
>JAFCFX010000006.1 GCA_017608405.1 Candidatus Pacearchaeota archaeon
TCTTTAGTGTCTGCGTCTTCTTTCTTTGGCTCGGCCTCGCCAGGACGAGTCAGGTCTGAATCTTGTTCAGAGCCTGCAGCTTTTGCAGCCGCTTCAGCTTCTGCTTTTTTCTTCTTGCCTTTTTCTTCTGCCATTTTCTTTATTTTTTCTTCTTTTAGTTTCTTAAACTTAAGTTTATCTGGGAAATCAACAAGTTCTGCTGTTACAATATCTCCTTGTTTTATTGCTTTGACTTTGATTTTATGTGGAGGTTTTTTAATTCCCCTAGACCACATTGCCTCATTTAAATATTTGTCAATTTTTATTTTATTTAAATCTCTATCTCTAATTTTCATATGTTTGACTAAGAATTCTTTTACTGTTTTCATGGCCTTGTTTGTTTTTTTGTATCTTGGGACAACCCTACATTTTTCTCTAAGTGGAATAACATATATTCTTTCTTCTTTCTCAATTTTTGCTTCTGTTTTTTTAGCCATTTTTTAATTATCCAAAGTGTGATTTTTTTTGTTTACGTGGTTTGATATGAAGTTTTGTTCTCCTCCAAGATCTTCTTTGCTTTGTCATTGTTGAAGGATGGATTCTTTTTCCAACTCCGTACTTTCTAAGAACAGCCCAAACAGGGGCCCACTTAGTTTGTCTTGCTTTCTTTGCAAGAGTAGTTTTTTTAGCTTGATTTTTGATTGGCATTTTACTTAATTTCCTCCATGAAAGATTTTCCTTTACTTTGAATTATAGGCGAAGTAATGGGAAGTTTTAAGTTCATTTTATTTCCTCCATGAAAGACTTCCCTTTTGGAGTAAGTTGTCTTCCAGGTTTTTTTCTTCTAACACCTGAAACAGCTTTTGCAATTTCTGTAAATCCTGCTTTATCTGATTGTTGTAAAATTGTTCTGATTATTTTTCCCCCTGCTTTGCTAAACCTTTCTGGTGTATATCCTCTATTTTTTTTACTTCCATATTTTGTCTTCATTCTATTGACTCCCACAATTCCTTTTTTGTAGACTTGTCTTAAAATAGAAGCAGCTCTTTTATACCAAAAGTCAGGTTCATCTATTGGTCTTTCTTTTGCAGGACCAGATTTAACAAATTCAGCCCATTCAGGAGCTTTAAACTCTGGAATTTTTTTCAAAGCTTTAGCTAATTTTTGATTATATTCTTGAGCATCTAATTCATATACTGAATTTTCCATCTTAAGTGACCACTTCTCTCGAAGTTAGATAGCAATGAGCTATTTAGTCTAGAAAAGAGGGTAATTTTTAGTTTATAAAACTATCGTGCTGGTTTCCTTAGTTTCTTTATTGCAATAGTATAACCAATTACCCGTGAACTATAGTTTTCCCCTAATCTCCCTACAATTTCCTTAGCAATTTCTTTTAAATACATTCTCCCTCTACAACAACTCTTTAACACAGAAATCTTTATGTTTTTATGGTGTTTAAACTGGTTTTGTAGAGTTTTAATAAATCCTTCTGTTACTCCTTTTTTCCCTAGCTGAACCTGTCCTACTGCATCCAATTTTTTATTTGTTTTTCTGTAATTTTAATTTTTTTAAGTTTTTTTATTCCAAAAGTTCCAACCTTCATTCCTTTTTCTTTGTAAATACTTTTTCCTTTAAACCGGTGAACTTCAACATCTGTCTTGTTTTTTTTCCAATCTCTAGAATATCTTGCACAAAAAATAGCTGCCTCTTTTAAATCTCCTTTTTTTGGTTTTCCTTTAATATTTACAAAAGGACTTCCTGCAGCAGCAGTGTGAAAAATCTCTTCTTCTGGTTCTACCTGCTCAACAAGTTGCTCGTTGTTTTTTGCATCTCTTCCTGCTAGAACTGTTGTCCCGTTATGAGTTATATATTCTCTAAATCTTACTGTCATGAATCAAATAGTTATTATTTATTTATAAAATATTGGTTTCACTATAAAGTTGTCCATAAAATATAAGTACTAGTTTGTATTAGCTTTATTATGAAAGTTCACCTATGGAAAGCTTACGATCCTATCAAAATATCTGTAGACTTATCCCAAGAGCTTAAGGATAAAATAAAAGAATTAATTAAGCAAAATATTCACTGGGCAGCTAGAGAGATTGGTGTAATTCCTACCAGATTGTATGATTATTTTATATATCAAAAAGCACCCATTCCTTTAGAGGTTTTAATGAATTTATCTACTCTTTTTAAAATTTCTTTGGAAGAAATTGAAGAAAATATTATTTTATACAAACAGATGTATGTTCCAAGAAATAATTCTGTAGGAAATCCCTTACTTCCCCTTAAAATAACTCCTTGCTTTACTTCAATAATTGCTAATTTATATTTTGATGGAAGTGTTCCAAAAGATGGTAAAGGGACTTATTATAATCAAAAAAGAGGAGAAATTATGGAAGATTTTATTGAGAAAGTTAAAGTTGTGTTTGGGGGGGTACAGTATTCTTTAAGAAAAGATCATAGAGAAGTTTTGAAATGTAGAATTCCTAGAATTATTGGAGAAATTTGCATGCATATTTATGAAATTAAATCATTTGGAAGTTTTGATTCTAGAATATCAAAGAAAATTTTTTCTCTTCCTAAGGAACATAAAGAATCTTTTGTTTTAACAGCTATCTTGGATGAAGGATCTATTGCATATGATGGGACAATTATGTTTGGAGTGAGTAATAAAAAATTATGTGAAGATGTTAGGATCTTATGTAATCAAGTAGGATTAGAAACAAATATTGTTAAAAACAAGAGGAATTCGGATTATTTTTATTTTCATATAAAATCTATAAAAAAGTTTTATCAGTTGGCAACCAGAATTTCTGAAAAATATCCTTTTATTTCATTAAGACATAAATTAAAAAGATTAAAAATATCATTAGACATTAGAAAACAACCATCTTATAACACTAAGAAATTTGCAGACAAAAGAAAAAATAATCTTTTAGTTGAATTGAAAATAAAAGAGAGTTCTGTTAATAATCTTTCTTCTAAATTTCTTTTTCCTCCAAGAACAATTAGGAGATATATGTATCAACTAATGAAGGAAAATATTGTATCTAGAAAAAAAATAGGTAATCAATATATTTATTTTGTTTTAGGATAACCAAATTTATTAAGAGCTTCCCTAAGTTCTTTATGATCTTTAGCATATTTTTTTAAGGAAATACCTTTCATTACTGCTTCTACAGCTTGTTTCATTCCCATTGCCCCATATTTACTACCTCTAGGATTCCAGTGTACTCCTCCGCCAGCCTGAATTATTAAATCTTTTCCAAGATGTTTTATTAAAAATGGAACATGTCCAGGATGCAAACCTCCAGAAGATACAGGAAAAGTAGATTTAATCTTTCCCCAGTTTTGTGCTAATCTTTTTCTGGTGGCTTTTACTTGTTTTATTGAAATTTCTTCATCTAATTCTTCAATATCTTCAATATCTCCCTCTAATTTTCCAATTCCTGTCCCAATATGGAGTTGGTCAACTCCAATTAATCTTGCAAAGTCAGCAATTATCATCATACTCACTCCATGATCAGGATTTCTATCAAATGCAGCATGCATGGCCCTATGACCATGAATAGCCATTTTAAAATCTGCTTCTCTTAATGTTTGAATTGCAGCCCAACCAGCTGTAATAATATCAACCATGATATACTTGCCCCCTAGATCTTCAACTAATTGTGCCCTCTTCATCATTTCTTTTGTTTCTGCAGTAACATTAACTAAATAACCTTTTTTCTCTCCTGTTTCTTCTTCTGCTTGATGTGCCTTTTCCAAACTCCTTGCAATTCTTTCTTCAAATCTATTAAATTTCTGGCTTGCAAGGTTTTCATCATCTTTAACAATATCACACCCTCCTACCCAAGATTCATAGGCAGATTGTGCATGGTGTTTGGTTTTTAATCCTAATTTTGGTTTTATTATTGTCCCAACAAGTGGACGTTTTTTTATTTTCAATAACTTCCTAATTCCAGGAATTCCATATTTTGGACCATTAAAACTATTTAGAATCTTTTTAGGAAACTTAATGTCTTCTAATCTAATAGTCTTAACAGCCTTCATTCCCAAAATATTTCCTGCAACACTAGATAAAATGTTTGGGACATTATCATATTCAAAAATTTCTTTAGGATAAGCAATTTTTACTAAATCTCCTTTTATAGAAAAAACTTTAGCTCTTAGTTTTTTAACATAATTTTGTGTTTTAACTTCTGTCCATGTTCCAACACTAGATTCTAATGCAACAGTATTAACTGCTCGCTTCATACTAATTCCTTTTGCAGGGTGAACTCTGAACAAACAAACCAAATCCTCTTTTGGTCTATAACCTAAATTAATAAACTTAAATTTTGAACTTACCATCTTTTATATTAATAAAAATAAGAATTAGTTTTTATATTTATTGTGTTATTTCAAACATGCAGGCAAATCACCGTGTTTTCTATGATATGCAACACATTCACAACACAGACCTTTTCGCTCACAATCTGGCCAATCACATGGGCATGCTTTTAGATTAATTTCTTTATTTGGACATTGTTTACGGCTCATTTTTCATAGCTTTAAAATTTTCTTTACCAACTAAAAACCCTAAATCTTTCTTATCAAATTCTGATTTGTGTTGTTCTACATCAAGCCATTCATAGGTAGCATTAGGGTCAATGGACCTATATACTTTATTATTATATTTAAATACTGTAACGATTCTACTAGCATTTCCCACATGGTTTATAAAACCCATAATTCCAAAATCAAGTTTTCCATTAACTTCAAGAATATATGCTAAGAGTTTTGCTCCATCTTCACAATCAATCAAGTATTTTCTCCCACATGTTATGTTTTCTTTAACCATATTAATTTATATGTCTTTGATTATATAAAAATATTTATTGTGTTTTTCTAAATTTTCTTAACCTTGACACCTTCTTTTGTATCGTCAAGTGAATATCCTAGTTTTTTTATTTTGTTTCTAATTTCATCAGCAGCTTTCCAATCTTTAGATTTTCTTGCATCTTGTCTTTTATTTACTAATTCTTGAATATTTTTTGGAATAGAAATTTTGTCTTTTTTGAATAAATCAAGACCTAAAACCTCATCCATTTTCTTTATTGTCTTTATTTTTCCATTAGCTTTTTCATCCCTGACTAGTTTCCATAAGACTTGAAGTGCTTGCGGCAAATTCAAATCATCATTAATTGCTTTTTCAAATTCATCTAAATATTTTTTATTATCCCCAGTATCGCTTATGTCAGTAACTATATTTTTTAATCTTTGATAAGATTCAGCTGCTTTTTTTAGATTTTTAATTGTAAAATTCAAAGGTTTTCTATAATTAGTTGTTAAACACAAATACCTGAATTCTAAGGGATTAAATCCTTGTTTTTCAAGTTCAGAAACAGTGTAGAGTCCACCAGAACTTTTACTTACTTTTTCTCCTTTAAATAATAACCACGCCCCATGAAGCCAATATTTTACCCAAGGTTTCTTTCCAAAAGCAGTTTCACTCTGTGCAATTTCATTTGTGTGATGTACAGGAATATGTTCTTGTCCCCCGGTATGAATATCAAATTGTTTTCCTAAATATCTACTCGACATCGCACTACATTCTAAGTGCCATCCTGGAAACCCAATTCCCCAAGGAGATTTCCATTCTTGCTGTCTTTTGCCAGGCTCTTTTGAAAACTTCCATAATGCAAAATCTGTTTTATTTTTTTTATCCCCCACCTTTATTCTTTTTCCTCCTTTCAGGTCTTCAGCCTTAAGTCTAGCTAATTTCCCATAATCTTTCAGCTTGCTTGTATCAAAATAAATTCCATCAGAAGTCTTATATGTAAATGATTTTTTTTCAAGAATCTTTATGATTTCAATTTGTTCTTTAATATGTTCAGAAGCTTTTGGCCAAACATCAGGTTCAATTATATTTAATTTTTTAAAATCATCTCTAAAAACCTTAAGATAAAAACTTGCAATTTCCTTTGCTGTTTTACCTTGCTTTTTTGCAGCTCTTTCTATTTTGTCTTCACCAGTATCACCATCACTTGTTAAATGTCCAACATCAGTTACATTAATCACGTGTTTGACTTTGTAATTATTAAAATTCAAAACTCTTTTCAAAATATCCCAAGAAATATAGCTCCTTAGATTTCCAATATGTTGAAACCAATAAACAGTTGGACCACAACTGTATAATCCAGCCCGCCCCTTTTTTAGAGATTTAAAATTCTCTTTTTTTCTTGTTAATGTATTATACAGCTCCAGCATAAATATTCAAAGAAAGACTAATTTAAAAATTTAAGTAAATTATTTTATTGTAACATAGATATCTGCACCAGTATAAGGTTCTCCATCTTTTGCAACTTCTAGGTTGTAGATTATAGTGCAGGGAGGAGCTGTTTCTGGAACATCGAGCCTAACTAATCTAGCTAAATCTAAACTATTTCCTGCGCCCAAATTAAATGTTCCTGATCCCCCCAATAAATAGGAATCTGCTTTGTCTTTTGTAAAACTGCTCCCACATTTGGAAACATCACTTGCTTCAACAACATAAGTAAATTCTGCACTTTCCACATCTTTATTCCTAATTGTAAATGCAAAACCTGCCGGATCTTCTCCTTTTTTTACTCTAACATCTCTTGAGGGGGGATATACTGCAATTTTTTTATTTTCATCTGCAAAAATTTTTTCTAGTTGTGATTGAACTTCTTTATCCACAGTATCAATTGCATTTACACTGCTCTTGAAAATCTTCTGAACAAGAAATATTCCTAAAACTAAAACCCCCATTAGTAAAACTATTGTAACAATTGTTCCTACACTCATCTCCATTGCCGCATGTTTGTTTTTCATTTTTTATGCTGGGAAACTCGTAAAACTCTCTAAGTTAAGTACTATTGCTAAGATTGAAACAATAAGTAAAATAACCCCGAGAATTATCCCAATAATGCTAAATTTTTTAGCTCTTTTTGATAACTCTGTTTTTTGCTTTTTACTTAAATTAATCCCAATAATCCCAAAAACTATTGCCGCCACTGGAGAAAAAAATGCCATAACAATGCTTACTATTCCTAAGACATAGCTTACAATTTCAAAATTTTGCTTTTTTTCAACCATCTTTTATATTTAAATTAGATAAGTGTTATTTATAAAAGTTACTAGCTAGTTAAAACAAATATTTATATATGATATTATCTTATAAAATAATATGAAAGAAAAGTTTGTTAAGAGCGTGAAAAGAAACGGAAGTAGCTTGGCAATAAATTTGCCAGTAGAGATAGTTAAGCTTCTTAAGTTAAAGGAAGAAGATTTTCTTAGAGTTGAGATTGAGAAAATAAGAAGAAAATGAAAAGATCTTACTTAAGAAAAGACAAAATAGTTTTTCCTAGCAGAAATGAAGAGTTTGCAGAATTACTTGGGATTTTGACTGGAGATGGTTATGTTGGGCAGTATAAACTTCCAAAGAGGATAATTTCTGTGATAGAAATAGTTGGAAATAAGTTAAAAGATTTTGATTATATTCGAGATTTTACTTCAGGCATCATAAAAAATTTATTTAATATTACTCCAAAACTTTATACAAGGGAGAATCAAAATACAGTACGTCTGATAATTAATTCTAAAGAAATAGTAAATTTTCTTAAGGAAGAAGGTTTTCCCTTAGGTAAAAAGGGAAGCATTGTGCCACCCAAATGGATTATTGAAAATTCTCTTTTCTTTTTAGCATATATTAGAGGTATTTTTGACACAGATGGTTGTCTAGCAAATAAAAACAAGGAAGGTAAGAAATATCCTGTCATTGGGATTTCATCAATAAGCAAGCCTCTTTTAAACTCTATAAAAGAATTTTTGATCAAATTGAATATTTTTTCTTATTTGGGAACAAGAGTTGTTAACAGTGAGAGATATAAAAAACAGTTAATAGAATATAAATTACAAATAAGTGGAAAAAAGAACATTTTCTTATTCTTTGATAAAATTGGATCTAGTAATAAAAGAAATATTCTTAAATACAGGGAATGGATGGGAGTGGAGGGATTTGAACCCTCGACACCTAGATCTTCAGTCTAGTGCTCTCCCCCTGAGCTACACTCCCGTATCTATGGAAATAATTAACTGTTTAGACTTTTAAATCTTTAGAAATATAAATGTAAGTTGGGAATAGGCCAGCTTCTGTTGTTCGCTGTAATCAGACCGAACATGTTAACATTTGACTAAGCAGCTTAAAGCCTTGCACCAGTCAAGATAGCCGTTTCATCAAGTCCTTATCTTCAAAGTTTCCCGCATGGTTCATTACTCAAATAAGGCTGTGTCGTTTCTGTTCTAGAGCTTTGTCTCACGACAACAATGCTTTCGCAAAGTAACTTATAATTGGTGGCCGGACCTTCCACAGAATTCAGAAATCATATGTCTGATCTCTTAGCAATTTAATGCACGAATTCCGAAGTTAACTACCCAACTTACAAAAATAGGTCGAGAAAAGAGTTTTTAAGGGTTTCTATCTTAATATTCCCATGCATCACGCATTATCCAGAGAAGAGGTTTTTAAGAAATTATCAAGTTCTGAAAAAGGATTAACAAGCCAGCAAGCAAAAGAAAGACTAAAAAAATATGGCAAGAATGTAATCAAAGAAACTAATAAATTACAACCTATTAAGATTTTAATTGAACAAGTTAAATCTTTCTTAATTTATGTCTTGTTTATTGCAGCAGTGATTTCTTTTATGTTGGGGCATATGATAGATGCTTTTGTTATCTTAGCAATTGTTTTGATAAATACCGCAATAGGTTTTTTTCAACAATATAAAGCAGAAAAAGCAATAATAGGTTTAAGAAAATTGTTGGTCCAAACTTCGATGGTGGTAAGGGACGGGAAACATACAGAGATTCCTTCTGCACAAATCGTCCCAGGAGATATTTTAATTTTTGATGCAGGAGATAAAGTAAATGCTGATTGTAGAATTTTAGCATCAGATGATTTAAAATCAAATGAAGCAATTTTAACAGGAGAAAGTTTGCCTATTATTAAGAAACCTCAAAAACTTGCTGCAAACACAATTTTAGCAGAAAGAATAAATATGCTCTATACAGGAACACAAGTTGTTGCTGGTTCTGCAAAAGCACTTGTTGTTTCAACTGGTATGAATACTGAATTTGGGAAAATAGCTTCTAAACTACAAGAAATAGAAATACAAAAAACACCTATGCAGAAAAGATTAGATGTTTTTTCAAAACAAATAAGTTTTATAATTTTAGGATTAGTAGCAGTAATTTTCTTGTTAGGGGTATTGAAAAAAACAGATATTTTAGAAACTTTCATGGTGGCAGTTACCCTCGCTGTTGGAGCAATTCCAGAAGGATTGCCTGCGGTCTTAGCAATAGCATTTGCAATAGCTTCTAAAGCAATGTCTAAAAAAAATGTCATCATAAGAAAACTTCCCGCAGTAGAAAGTTTAGGAAGTGTTAGTGTTATTTGCACAGATAAGACAGGAACCTTAACAGAAGAAAAAATGCATGTGCAAGAGATCTTTACAAACAATCAGGTTCATCTTAAAAAAGCAAAAGAAATCTTTTTGAAAAATAAAAAAATTAACACAAAAGACGCAAAAGAACTTAATTTATTATTAAAAACAAGTATTTTATGTAGCAATGCTAGATTCGAATTAATAGATGGAAAATATAAATTATCAGGAGACCCAACAGAGGAAGCACTATTGTCTGCTTCACTTGATCTAGGATTAAATAAAAAAACATTAACAACAGAAGAACCTAGCATAAAGAGATATGAATTTACTTCTAAAAGAAAAATGATGTCAATTTTAAGATATAGTAATAAAAATAGAATCATGTACTCAAAAGGAGCTGCAGAAAAAATACTTTCTTTATCAACTCATGAAATGATTAACAACAAAATTGAAAAATTGACTGAAAAAAGAAGAAAACATATTTCTAGTGAAATTAAAAAAATGGAGAGTAAAGCATTGAGGGTATTGGGATTTGCATACAAGGATTTTGGAGTCAAAGAAAACATAGAGGAAAAAGGTTTAGTGTTTTTAGGATTTGCAGGAATGATAGATCCTCCAAGAAAAGAAGTTAAACAAGCAATTAAAGATTGTAAAAATGCAGGAATAAAAGTAAAAGTAATTACCGGAGATGCTGCTTTAACTGCAAAAGCAATTGCAAAGCAAATAGGAATTGAAGGCAAAACAATAACAGGAAAAGAATTAGAAAAAATAAATGACGCTGTTTTAATGAGATCTATGAAAGACATAGTGATCTTTGCTAGGACAACACCACATCAAAAATTAAGAATCGCTAAAATATTGCAACAACAAGGAGAAGTTGTGGCAATGACTGGTGACGGTATTAATGATGTTCTCGCACTAAAAGCCGCAGACATAGGAATTTCAATGGGGATAAGAGGCACAGATGTTGCAAGAGATGTTTCTGATGTGGTTCTTGTGGATGATAATTTTGCTTCAATAGTTGGAGGAGTAAGGCAAGGGAGAAAAACCTATGATAATATTAAGAAATTTACAAAATACATGTTGTCTGTGAATTTTGACACAATTCTTTTAGTAACGCTTTTAACCCTCATGAGTTTCCCCTTACCAATCCTTCCCCTGCAAATTCTTTGGAAAAACATAATCACAGATTCTTTTCCTGCACTGACTCTTGTATTAGAAAAAGAAGAACAAGTAATGAAATCAAAACCAAGAAAAGAAAAAAGCATTTTATCCGGAATAAGCAAATTTATTATTCTTGGAGGAATATTAAATTTCCTTGCTTGCGCCGCAGTATATTTCATAGGAACTGGGAATAATTTACCAATAGATCACATTAGAACAATGGTTGTAACCACAGGAATAGTCTTTGAATTATTATTTGTTTATACTTGTAGAAGCAAGAAGCCTTTATCCTTGTTTAAGAAAAAGAAAGATAAATCAAAAGAAGGAACTACTTTATTTTCAAATAAATGGCTTAATTATGCAATTTTATTAGGAGTAGTATTGCACTTAATTTTATTATACACACCTTTAGCCACAATATTCCATGTTGTTCCTTTAGCTTTAAATGATTGGTTATTAATCTTACCTTTTGGAATATCCGGATTATTAATATTTGAAGTAGTAAAGTATTTCAGAAGGAAAAAACTAATTAAATTAGAAGCTTAAATAAGACTTAGTAAAGAGGCAATTGTAAGACTTACTCCTGCACCAAACATACATCCAGTCATCTTTCCTAAAGAAGAAGATTTCATTCTCCTTTCACCTTTGAATCTTGTCAAAGATTTTTGCCTTTCTGAAACATAACCTTCAAAAAATCCTCCTAATCCGTCTGTTATTGTATTTCCTGCAACACCCCCAATAATCGCTCCAACAACGCCCCCAACAGATCCCCCCACAATAGCTGCAAAAACCATTACCCCATTATCAACAAAACCAAATGTAAGATCAGGATAAATAAATTTAAGTTTTATACCCATTATTTTCATAAATAACAAATTCAATAAACCCAAACCCAAAAATGCAGGTCCGATTAATACACTATTAAATATAAAATAACTAGCTACAGCCACTACCACAATAGAAACTCCCATAAGGCTGCTAATAGCCTTTAAAATATGTTTAGTTCCCCCCTTTTTCATAAATTAAACTATGTTTCAAAGTTTAAAAATGTAATTTATTTGTTATTTTGCACAATCTTTAAATAATGTTTTAGTATATTATGTTTATTAAAAAGGTGCAAATAAAATAAAAATCTTGCGTGTTGCCATAGGATTTATTCTTGGAATGACTATTGGAGTTGGTTTTGGAATTACCATGAGTAATATTGAAGTGGGATTAATAATTGGAGCAGCAATTGGGATAGGAATTGCAACAGGAATAAGCGTTGACATGGCAAAGGTAAACAAACAATAGGAAATACGCTTTAGATATTAGAATTTTCACACCACTAAATTTTTAAACTATTTTCTTTTGTATCCCATATGTTAAAATTAAAAAAAATATTAACTTATTCATGGCCATTATTGGTGGTGGGGACTTTATCTTACAGTTGTGGTCCAAGAGCCTTTTTATGGGATCAAGAGGGCATAGGCCAGAAGACGAGTATAGAAAAAGAAATGCTTCCTTCAGATACAACTTATCAGGAAAAATTAATCTTAACAAATTTAAAATCCATAATAGATCAATATAATACTAGGCCAACCAATTTAACTCCTTTTGAGGAAACATATGTTGTGCTTCCATACCCAGAATTAAAAGATGTTCGTGATAATCTAAATCCCAGAGATACACTCGATTCAAAAGAAATTAAGAATTTAGTTAATAAGCTCTTTTTTGAAATAAAACAAAAGACAGAGGATAGTCTTTTGACTAAAGATAATTAATTTTACGTATATATTACTTAATATAAATCTTTAAATAAATTAAAAAAAACAAAATTTTATGTATGAGTGGATAATACAAAATAAAGACTTGATTAAGCTTTTTTATGCTTCTTTAATAGCAATTATCTGTATAGTGATTACTGTCAGGGCAGATAAATTGTTTCGTCTTAGTCTTCACCAAGGAATAAGATATTTTAGAAATGCCTTTATTTTTTATGCACTCGCTTTTATTGTGAGGTATCTTGTTGAAGCCATAGCAGGCCATGGAAGAATAACTTTATATTATCCCTACATAAATTTCTGTTTCGAATTTTTATTAATTATGGCGGGTTTTTTCTTATTGTATAGTTTATTATGGAAAAAAGCAGAACATTCAAGTGAGGGATATGTAAGTTCATTATTTAATTCAAGAATATTTATATTTTATTCAATGTCAGTAATCTTCGCAATTGTTGATGTTCTTTGGCAAACCCATTTATTTTTATTTTTATCACAAATTTTAATTTTTATGTTTGCAGCCTTTATTAGCTATGAAAATTATAAGAAGAACGATGCAAAACACAAATTCCCTAAATTTTATTTCTTTGCTATGTTATTGAGTCTTTTTGTTTGGATATTAAATACAACTGCAGAATTATGGTTTAATTGGAGTCAAGCCATTCTTATTGGAGTTTACATACTAAATATAATTATTTTCTTATTATTTTTATGGGGAGTAATTAAGGTAACTAAGAGATAATTTTCAAATGGCAAAAAAACGAGAAAGGTTAGGAGTTATAAAGGATATTTTGAGGGCGATAATGAAAAATCGCCAAATAAAACCAACAAGATTGTTATATGCTTCAAATCTTTCACCACAAATGTTTAAAGAATATATTAATGAATTAATTAGCAAGCAATTTATTAAATTAGATATAGATAAGAAAGAAAAAAAAACATTTTCATTAACCCCCAAAGGTCAAGAATTTTTACAAGAATATAAGATGATTGAAGATTTCATTGAAAATTTTGGACTATAAAAAACAGAAAAATTTTTAAATGTCAAATACCCCTTTTTCTTTCAGGAGATAAATAAAATGAACCGTTATATGCCAAAAGGGAGTTTTCCTGTTTTGGGAAAAGACTTTTTTGGAGACTTTTTTAAGGACCTTTCTATACCTTCTGTTTTTATTGATTGGCCCCCTTCTTTTGATTATGGGCCCAGATTTAAGGTCACAAAAGAAGATAACAAATATCAAATAGAGGGAGATATGCCTGGCTTTGATAAAAAAGAAATAAATGTGTCAATAAAAGAAAACACATTAGAAATTAAAGCAAAGAAGGAAGAGAAAGAAGAAGGGAAAGTTACAAGAGAGTCTATCTTTAAGGGGTATGTACTTCCAGAAGATGCCGTGACAGAGAAAATCCAAGCAAATTATGAATCCGGTGTTTTGACAATTAGTTTGCCTAGAAATCCCCCAAAAGAGCCTGAAGAACCGAAAGCTACAAAAATAAAGGTTGAATAAAATTTCTTTTTTTGAATAGAAATTTTAATAAAGTATTTGCTTTTGATAGTCATATGTCTAAAGAAAAACAAGAGCCTGTTATTTCTCTAGAAGACACTGTTCAAACATATAAAAACTCTATTCATGTCGATTCAATCACAACCCAAAACATCATTGATGCATTTAATAATTCTGAACTTATGCCAAACTTTATTTCTTTTGAAGATTATGATAAAGATAAATATGCTTGCACAACAAGTGGAAAACCCCTTGTTATTGGAGGAAAAGCTCGTATGTGTTTTGAATATGAAACAAAAGACAAGAAATTAAAAACAAAAGAAAAAGATATCATTGTTGTAGCACAAACAGGAGATTTATTGAGTCCAGAAAGTTTGATTTTTTCTAGGGAAATGTATAAAGAAGCAGAAGTACAAGGACTTGATTTGCTTTTATTAACAAATACAGAGGGCGGGGATGTGATGGAACACTCAGCTTTAATGGGCCAGTCTTGGCAAGTTTCTGAAAATATTATGACCTTGCTAAATTTAGAAACAAACATTGTTTCTTTGGTTGTAAGAAAAGGGGGGAGCGGAGGAGGTTTGTGCAATCAAATAGCAAATTATCAACCAGATGAAAAAAGACCTGGAACAAATTTGATCCTAGAAAATGCAGCATACTATGTAATTTGTCCTCAACATTGCAAATCTATTTTATGGCCCAAAGATGATAATAAAAATATTGACGATGCAGTTAAGCTTCTTTTACCCACTCCCAACCATTTAGTAAAACATAAAATAATAGATACAATAGTTCCAGAATATCCTGGAGGAAGTCATAAAGAGAAAAAGATAAATTATGCACAAACACTTGAGAACATAAACAATACTTTAAAAGAGGTTTTTTGGGATTTTGAAACAAATAAAAAAGATTTAGAAAAAATTGTTAAAACAAGACTTGCAAGAGCAAGAAATGGTTATGTTTCTTTAACAAAAGCAACAAAACTTAATCTTATTGGAAAAAAATTTGTACCTGGAATGCACTCCTTGAAAAAAGTCAAAGCAGATAAAACTTTAAGAGATCATGAAAGAAAAATAAGTGGGGGTGTTGCATATGAGCAAGGATATTCTAGAATATCCGAAATAATGAGAAAAGAAGGCGCAGATAATAAAACCCCTTTGATGAATTGTGGGGATCATTCTCCAAAGCAAAAATCAGGAACAATAGTTGAAATAGATAAAGAAGCCTTAGATTTTGTGCAGAGAAAGTTTGAATCTGGAAAAATAAATTTTAAACAGTATATAAAGGAAAAAGCAGATGTTTTATTAAATAATCATGTTGTTAAAAATTGCACAGCAGCTTTTTCTAAAGATGTTTTTGATGCAAATTATGGTTCTTGTCCTGTATGCGGAGAAGGGGTTATTCCTACTGCAATGGATTGGATATGGAGATTTGTAGATGCTGGCAAAGATTTTCAAGAACTTAATTCAGATTTAGATGTTAATAGCTTTCAAAAAACAAAATACCATACAGAAGATTATTTAAAAGAAATAGAAATAGCCCAAGAAAAAACAGGAAACAAAAGTGCTTTGGTTACAGGAATTGGTCCTGTTGTAGGAAATAATGTAATGTTTTGCGCTTTGGATTTTTATTTTATGGGGGGTTCTTTTGGAGGATTAGTCGAACCTAGAAAATTTAGAGATGCTGCTATTTATGCTAAAGATAAGAAAATGCCTTTGGTGTTTATTTCGTCAAGTGGGGGAGCCAGAATGCAAGAAGGAACCCTAGCATTAAAAGGTATGGAAAGCACAAGTGCAAGTGTGCAATATCTAAGAGATAATAAAATACCTTATCTTGTTGTTTTAACAAATCCTACTTTTGGAGGAACTCCTGCAAGTTTGGGAGCGCAAGGAAAAGTCACTTTGGCTGAAAAAGGTCTCCGCTATGGATTTACAGGACCAAGGGTCATTCAGATGGCGCTTAAAGAAGCTGCACAAAAGTCAAAGATACAAATGGATCTTGGAGAAAAAATGAAACAGCTAGAGTTTATGATGTGTGCAGATGTTTTAAAGCATGTTGAAGTAGCTCCAAATAAACCAATTATTGATTTTGTTGGAAAAAGAAATAAGCTAAAATCAGAATTAGCAAAATATGTTTCAATGTATTATGGGGGTTAGTTAAAAAGAAAACTAATTAATTTTTTTGTATCTTTTTTTAGAGTATCTTTAACAACTATATTTGGAGCTCTATCTAGGTCAAGGAGATTAATTGTAAGATCATAATGAGTTTTTGCATCCATATGAACTTTTGTTGTGCGCGTTATTTCAAAACCAAAATAATTTTTTTCCTGTTTTTTGAGAAATTTTTCATATTTTTCTTCTGGAAGTTCATAAATTTGTAGATTGATTAACATTCTTCTTTTCCATATGAATCATTTTTTTTAACAAAAACTTCCCCCTTCTTCTTATAGTGTATTTTTGTGGTGTCAAATAAGGAAATAGATGATTCTAACTTATTGAATAGTTCTTTTTTTTCTTGTTCTTTACATTCTGCTAATTTTACAACAAGATTTTTAGCTTGCTTTGGCAAGATCTCATAGTAAAGATAATATGTTTGCTTTGTAAAGATTTTAACTTCTTCTGCATTATATTTTTTTTCAAATTTTTTTCTCTTTCGAAACTCTTTCCATGTCATAAGATTTCCAAGAATTGGTCTCTTTTAAATATTATGTGATAAATTCGAGAATAAATTAAAAACATTCTTTTAGACTATAATAATTTTTAAAAACCAAGCCCAATTCCACATACAATGGTTGAAAAAAAATTAGTGATAATAGAGAGCCCATATAAGGGGGGGGATAATGGTGGTGCAGAATATCTTGATAAAAATGTTGAATATGCAAAAGCATGCATGAGAGATTCTTTTAAGAGGGGAGAATATCCTTTTTTATCCCATTTATTATACACACAAGTTTTAGATGACAAAATTCCAGAAGAAAGAACATTGGGAATAGATGCTGGATTAACATGGGGTAAGAACGCAGAAATAACTGCTGTTTATCAAGATTTAGGAATAAGTAAGGGCATGGAAAAAGGAATTGAAAGAGCTGTGAGAGAGGGGAGGCCAATAGAATATCGTTGGTTATATAAGAAAGTTGAAGAAGAGGAAATTAGTGGAGTAAGATAATCACAATAATTCTTAAATAATTCTAATCTATCTGATTATATGGGAGTTTATATTACAACTTATCAAGGAAAAGCCCATAAAGAAGTAGGCCCTTCAAATAAAAAAAAATTAAAACAAGGGAATTTAATCTTGCTTGATTCTAATTCTAGAGATGATTTAATTTTAGCTGTTTTTGATGTTTTTCTTGGTCGAGGCATTAAAGCAAATAAGGCACTTTATTTAAAACCCCCAATAAGATTTGAACAAAAATGGGCACAAAATGTAGAGGAAATTAAACAAGATCTAGATCAACCAGTAATAGAATATCCTGTTGACAAGGTTTGTATTGGAGACAAAGAAATAATAAACCACATAAAGTCTCTTGAAGACATGTGGAATGTTTATTCTGTGCTGATTTGAATTTTTATATTCACTGTTACCTTAAAGGGACTTTTTTGAGACAAAAAATTATTTCTTCTTTTTTGATTGCTTATCCCCCCTAGCAGACTTACTTTTTATTCACAATAATTGTTATGTTTGAGGACATAATTAAGAATTATCTAAAAAAGTTAATATTATTTATATAGTGTTAATTCCCTAGTAATAACACTACAAAAAGATTTAAAAACTCTAAATTTGTGAAAAAATCATGGTTGTTGAGATAATTGGAAGAAAAGTTGAAGCAGATTCAAACAAGGTTTTTGTAGAAAGAAATGGGGATGTTTATGCTTTTGCAAAGAGTGTTGGAGCACTTACTACAACTACTCCAATAGATCAGGCTAGTTATGCTTTAATCCAAGAAGGAGATAAGGCTACAAGAGCTATTTCTATGAAACAAACTTATAATGGAGATAATCAAAGAGATACTATTGTAAAAGTTATGAGAGATGGTCTAACAGTTCCTACTGCAGAAATTTTTATGCCTCATTATAAAAATGCTAATGATGCCCTTAGAGGAAGGTCTGTTTTATATGATGCTTCTGGAAATTTGATTGAAGGAGAAAGATTAGATAATTATGTTAATACTTTAAATAGGAATTGTTGGGTTTGGTTAAATGGGGGCTTTGCAAAAGGTTCTGGATTTAAAGGTCTTGATTTAGTAACAATTTCTGGTTTAGATAAAGATGGGAATCCTCAATTTAGCAAGGTTCCATTAGAGGAATGTTTAGATAAAAATTGTTATGCTGAATTAGGCTCAATAAATTCTCAAAGTTTTGCAACTCAAAAAGCATCTGTTCAGAAATTTGAACCAGGAGAAACTTTTTACTTAGAGTTCCCAGTACAAGATGCTGCCGTGTGGTTCGATGCTGAATCTGTTGTGACTATCTCGGATTGCAGCGGGGATCCTCAGTTCTCGTTTCCCAGGCTCGGGGTATTTACTAGCGCCGAAGGCGCGCAATCGCAAAATTAACACTTAAAATGGCAAAAACAAAATTATCTTCAACAGAAAGAGTTGTTAGTTATGAAAAACCTTCAACTGGTCACTGGATTATTCCTTCTGAAGAAAAAATATGGCATTTATCTGGAAGTTTAATTCCTTCTATGACTCAAGATGAAGCAGCAAAATATTCTTCTCAAGAAGGTTTTCATACTTTAAGTGTTCCAGACTATTTTGAACTTTTTCAAGCAATGTATGATTTAAGAGATAATGGTGGAGAAGTTGAAAAAGCCAGAGCATTTATACAAAGTTCTATGAGAAACCATTTTTTAGGCACTTTAACAAGGTTGGGATATGTAGCCAAAGGAAAAGATAATGTTGTACATAATTATAAAACAGATTCTGAAAAGAGATTAAAAACTAATTTGGTTGGCGATGATGGATTGGTGAGAGATGTTTTAACTTCTGAAGTTTCACTTGCTTTGACAGGAAAAAAACCAGAAGAAATAGAAGAACTTTTAAGGTATATTAATAAAACTCCAGCATATATTTGGAGGTTGAATTTAAAACCTTCTGCAAAAGATGAAAGAGCCGTGTGGTTCAGTGCTGACTCTGGTTGGGCTGTCTTGCTTTGCGGCAGGTTTCCTCAGGACTCGGGTCCTTGGCTCGGGGTACGTCATGTGCGCGAAGCGCCGCAAAAAAATAATGTGTAAGAAAGGGACATATGTCCTAGGATAAGTTCAACCGAAAATTAGTTCGCATGTGGAAACATGCGTAACTAATGAAAAAAGAAAAAATAAGAATAGAATACTTCAAATTAAGTAATAAAGGGCACACAAATAATCAATGCAGAATAATTCTCAAGGCCAAATATGAATTTGATGTTAACATAAGGACATTAAGAAGGTGGACTAATCGACTTAATAAAAATGAATGGGACCTAAAGGATTATTCAAAAAGACCAAAAACAATCCATACAAAAATTACACAAAAAGATAGAGAAAAAATAATTAAGATTAGAAATAAAACAACGAGAAAGAGAATGTGCAAATAAGTGTGAGAGTCAAAATAAAGCTTGGGATTTTTCATATGGAGAATGTAAATGTTATGGAGGGGATTATCCTGGGGGGGGGGAGGAGATGATTATTCAGGACCAAGGTGTGATGATTGTGCAAGCCAATGTCCAGGGGCTTCAGGAACAGGTTGTGGTGATAACGGATGTGAATGTTATTATGATCAAGATGAAAGTTCTTCTAGTAGCGGAGGAGGCGGAGGAGGTTCTGGTGATGAAGGAGGAAGCGATACAAGTACTAGTGATGATTATGGTTCAGAAACAGATACCAGTGATGAAGGAGGAAGCGATACAAGTACTGATGAGGGATCAAGTGATGATGGCTCAAGTGGTGATTCTGGAGGACCATCAATCACAGGAAATGCTTTTTTAGATTGGTATAATTAATTATTTTACCCTAATCATTTTTTGGCTCTTAGAAGTAATATCTGTTATTAATCTATAATGATAAAGTTCATTTAAACTTTCATCTAGATAAATATAAGGATAAGTTCCTGAAGATTTATATGTAGCATCAAATTCAACTTTGTGTGTTCCTGGAGCTTGCACTGTATCAACAAGAGTTTGCAATGGCTTTCCTAAATTATCATATACTGTTAAATTAACTCTAGAACTGTCTTCAAGCTTATGTTCAATAGTTGTTTTATTATAAAAGGGATTTGGATAGTTTTGCTTTAATTCAACATTATCTTTTGCAGAAAGCCCTTCAAAAGAAACTTCTAATGTAAAGGGGGCAATTGTTAATAATGCTGTAAGTGTCAATGCTTTTGTTTTTTGTTTCATTTTCGTCCTTCTTCATCAATAATTTTTCTTAATTTATTTCTGTCCATTTTTTGAATACTTTCTACTGTGGGACGGAATTCTTTTGGGAGGTGTTTTATAATTGAACTTTTATCCCCATCTATCTTTATGTAAATGGTTTCCCATGTATTATTCTCATTTTCAGATTCTCTTAGCAGATTTATTTCATAGTATTCTCCCATATCTAAAACAAAAATATAGCATATAAAAAGCTGTTGTTTTGGGTATCTGAGTTATTTTTTATTATTTTTCTCTTCATATTTCATTCTATGCGCAGCATTGATTCCCATGTAATTATTAGGAACAGGCCATTTATCCCTAGATTTTAGTATTTTTTCATCTAAATCTACTAATTTATTTAATTCAGGGTCACGTTCTTTTTCAATAACAGAAATTGTTTTTCTTTCGTTTCCATCTAAGAATTTTTCTAATGCTTTGATATCTTGTTTTGTTAACAAAAACCTTGCATAAGCCCATTTGCGGAATTTATCTGCTCCAAGATATGCAATACGGTTTTCAATAAAACAATCTGAACCTTTTCCAACTTCAAAAAATCTTTCATAACCTCGTGTAGTTCTAGAATAATCAGAATAAAATGATAAATCTGATTTTGTATCATAAAATAAAATATAATGAAAATCCGACAGATCTTCTGTTAAAATAGTGGCTGCGATTTCTCTTGCCATATTTCAATATAAATTAAGGAGTTTAAAAAATTACCTAGGGAAAATTAAAACAAAATAATTCATAAACTAAAAACAGGCATCTGGGGCGAGATGCCTGAGATTAAAAATTATTCATATTGAGGAGTCCTGTATGCTAATTCTTTTTTAAGAGTAGATATAAGAGGTTCAAGCGAGTTCAACTCTTTTTCTAGATTTAGCTTTTTTAAGGCCATAGCATACACCTCCTCTCTAAGTTGTTGTGTTGCTACCACCATGATTATTAGAAAACTTTCAACTACTTAAATAATCATTTTAACCTAATAATTAAGACCTGTTACTACCCAAAAAAATAGTGACACAAAATAACTTATTTTTTCTTAATCCTCCTTTTCTTCTTCCGCCAATTACCTCGTTTTTCACGAGAAAAAATACTTATTAATTTATCATCTGGCTTAAATCCTTTATATTTCCCAGAACTCCCCCTTACACAACTCCTCCTAAGAATATCTTCAATTTGTTCTCTTAAAGTCAAAAGATTTTTCTTTGCTCTTTTATCTAAAATCTTTTTCTCTCGATCATCAATATTAATTGTTACTTTAGGCATTTTTCTTTTATTCGTAGTCTTTTATTGTTCCACATCCCATTTCAATACAATAGTTATAAAGAGCTTTACTACATTGTGGTTCTATACAAAGGGATTCATCATTTTTATAATAAGCATACAATGCATAGCAATCTCCTATTTGTAATTCATCTGAATTTTCGCATATTACAGGGTCATTATTTTTTTGAGAAACTAATGAAATACAAGTTCCTTTTGGACCCGGAGTAACGTGGTGAGCTTGGATCTTCATACAATAAGAAACATCTCCTGTTTCTATGGCCTTATTAAATCTGGAAGTATCAATAAGTGGTTCTATAAAGAATTCCAAAACAAATTTAAAGATAATCAGAGCAATAATTATTCCAATAATTATAAGAATTATTTTTAGTGATTTTTTCATTTTCTTTTAACATATACTTTATCCACCTTAAATGATTTGTAAATACCTTCTAGAATATCTGTTCCAGCATAACCTGCAAGCAAGCTTAAACGATGGTCAAAATCAAAAATTATTCCAATAAAAACACCGATTATTAGGGCAACTGCAACAGTTATTGCATAATACCCCCATAAGATTCTCCTTCTTAAAGAAAGTGCTTTTAACAACCCAACAACCCCCCGGGTCAAGCCTCCAAGCCCTCCGAGCAATCCAGCAAGAATAATTGGTTCTATTTTACTCACCTCAACAAAATTAAGCTTTTTTTAATTATAAAGCTTTCTAAGACTACACAAATTATTAAAAACTTCTCATATTATCTTAATTTATGGTGGATGAAACTGCAAAAACAGTATTTCTTATAACTGGAGAAGATAACTTTAAAAAATTTAGAGCAAATGGCACACAAGATCCAAAAGGAATTAGTTACTTATATCGAGAACAAAGAGAGAAAGTTCCAGATTTAGGACTCTTATTTGAATATATTGTTGATGATTCAGCTGTGTTGCGTTGCGAAAACAAATCTGATGCCAATTTTATCAAACAGCATCTAGATGAACGCCAGATTGATTATCAATCACATCCTTATTCTGAATATCTATCTATTTGCGCAGAGGAATTTGCTAAGAAATAAAGTAAAAAATAAAAAAATAAAAAATGATTTTAATTAAAAATTAAAATCTCCTTCGTTGTTGTCCACCGAAATCTCTTCTGGGTGGTCTTCGGGGTCTATCTGGGTCTATTGGTTTTGCCTCATTAACTTTTAAAGCTCTACCTTCAACTTCTTTCTCATTCATTTCTGCAATAGCTTTCTTTGCAGATTCTTCATCTTTGAAAGTAACAAACCCAAATCCTTTAGATCTACCTGAAAACTTGTCTTTGATAATTGTAGCTTCTTCTACTTCTCCATAAGCAGCAAAAAGTTCTTTCAATTTATCATCTTCAATACTAAAGGGTAAATTTCCTACATAAACTTTCATGTTATTGTTTCCTCCTTACATTACTATCTTTCATTTGCACACTTTCAGAATTAGTTCAAACTCAATCTCCCTACTTCTAACAAGTTATATTTACTAATGAACATTGCTTTTAAAACTTTCTGCTTGTTTCTCATATTGGTAATCTCTTGCACAATTAAGTGCTTCAATTGCAAAGGAGGCTATATAAACCCCTGCAGGTCCCAAGGGACCATGTATATACATGTCTTGATCTTTGCCCTTTTGAATACTCTCTATGGCAGTCAACATGGCTTTTTTATGAATTTTCTTCATTGTATCTAATGTTTTCATTTTATTCTAGAATATTTAATAAATTTCTTACTACGGGATGGATATTTGATTGCAAGATTCCTTTACATTGCCTTTCCATTTTCTCTGTTTTAAAATTAAAATTCTCACTTATATGAGTAGGAACCATGTCATAAAATTCTTTTATTAAAACTTGCAATTTTTTAGCCCGCATTTTTTGACTATTCAGAGTTTTACTTAATCTCATTTCACAATAAAGATCTTGAACTAGCTCATATCTATTCATAAAATCTATAATTTCAAATTCAGAGTATGTTTCTTTATTTTCAGGTTTCATCTTCTTACAACACTAAAAATCAATATTAAAAGAATAACTATTAGTATTAAAAATATTCCAACAAGAATCTTCCAATCAATATTCTCTATCCAAGATTCTTTTTTTTCATCATTTAATTTGACAGGATCTTGGTCTCCAGAATTTAAATCATCTGTATTATCCCCTAAATCATTATCATTTAGATTATAATTATTAGATGAAGAAGTTGTTTTCTTTTTAATTCTTAAGTCTCTTGTTTCAGAGGTGTTTTCATTTCCTGCAACATCTACACATTTAATAGCCCAATCATAACTTCCTCTTTCAAGATCAATTGAAATAATATTTACTCCATCTTCTCTTACACTTGTTTGTGTTTCTTCGATATCATTATCAAGAATTAAAACACAATAATCTATTGCAAAATTATCACTTGCTCTATATTCAAAATCTATTTCATATTCTGATTTTGAAGTCTTTTTTGTATAATCATCTTCTGGTTCTAATAGTTCAATTGTGGGACCAACTGTGTCAATGTCTTCAATACTATAATTCCTTCCATAAAGATAATTAACAAAGTAAATAACATCATTATAATCTATACTTCCATCTTCATCAATATCTCCTCTTTCAACAGGGGTTGGAGCTGATCCTTGTTTGTATATGTAATTTATTAAATAAACAACATCAAGAATATTAACATATCCGTCCTTATCAAGGTCTTTTAGATCAAATTTTCCACCACTATCAACTGGATTTAAAGGCATGTCGTCTAGCTTGATTGCTCCTGGATTTGCGAGATTTCCCTCGTCCCCAGCAGGATTAGCAGATAAAAATGAAGCATCTAAAGCACTAATAAAGCTAGTAAGTACTAATGCCACCATTAATCCACAATATAATTTTTTATTTATCATTTTCTTTAAGATTCAACACAATTCAGGATTTATAAACCTTTCTATGTGTTGTTACTTTAAAATAGAAACAAATAGTTAAAGATACAAAAACAATTAAAAATACCCCTTCCTTATAAGATATACTTAAAGAGGAGATAATATGGCAAAGAAAAAAAAGAAAAAAGATAAATCTGACTGGTTGATTCCCGCAGGATTGTTTATTGGTTTAGGAGTAGGTCTCATTACTGGCCAAGTAGCAGGATTTTTATTAATAGGATTAGGAGCAGGTTTTTTATTCACTTATTTACTAACAAAGAATAAAAAATGAAAAATCCGAAAGTAGTGTTTTATTCAATTCTCGCATTAGGTTTCTTAGCTTTGACTTTTTTTGTTGACTGGCTTTTCATAATTGGTGCAGTTATATTAATGATAATTAACCAGAAAGAACTGATGAGGAAGAAATCTTAAACAAAAACAAATAACAGCAGAAAATTTTATTCAAAAAACATAAACTAAAAGAGGCTCTTAGTAGTTCTATGCTGAAATTCTCGGCGAACCTCGAATCTTACACAAGAACTCTATCAACGTCATCTTCTATGACGGCCTTAATTGTCTCGTTTTGCGGATGACTTCGAGCTTAGATGCATTCAGCTCTTATCCATACAATGCGTAGCTATGCAGCCTGCCAAATGACAACTGCTCACCAGAGGCATCCAACCCTCGTTCCTCTCGTACTAGAAGGTTGTTCCACTCAGACAATAACACACCTAGTAGATATCATACAAACTGTCTCGCGACGTTCTTAACCCAGCTAACGATCCCTTTTAATACGTGAACTCCGGCACCCTTGCACGCTTCTGCACGCGCAGGATAGGAAGAGCCGACAGCGATGTACCAAACCGCCCCGTCAATACGGACTATCGGGGGCGACAAGCCTGTTATCCTTGGGGTAACTTTTCTATCAGACACGGCTTCTATTAAAAAAGCACGTGGGTTCACTAGGCCCGACTTTCGTCTCTGCATTTCTTGCTGTTCAAAATACAGTCAGATAAGCTTTTGCCCTCGCACTCAACTCCAGATTTCCAAGCTGGATGAGCTTATCTTTGGGTCCTATCGATATTTTTTCGACAGGGCACCGCCCCA
>JAFCFX010000017.1 GCA_017608405.1 Candidatus Pacearchaeota archaeon
ATACTAAATCTTATCTTAAGACTTTTAAAAATCATTTCTCAACAATTGGTTTATGTGGGATGAATGAATCTTGTGTAAATTTCTTAGACAAAGATATTTCAACTTCAGAAGGAAAAGAATTTACAATAAAAACTTTGAATTTTATGAGGTCAAAATTAAAAGAATATCAAACTGAAACAGGAAATCTCTATAATCTAGAAGCAACTCCTGCAGAATCAACTGCCTACAGATTTGCAAAAAAAGACAAAGAATTATATCCTAATATTAAAACCTCTGGAAAAAATAGGCCTTTTCTAACTAATTCAACACATCTCCATGTTAATACAAAAATTCCTTTGTTTGATGCACTAAAACATCAACAAGAGATTCAAGCTCGTTATACTGGTGGAACAATTTTCCATGCTTTTTTAGGGGAAAGAATAGATGGTCAAGCAGCAAAAACTCTTGTAAAAAAGATTTCAGAAACAACAACCTTACCTTATTTTACTCTTACTCCTGTGTTTAGTGTTTGTGATGATGATGGATATATTACAGGAAGACAAGAATCTTGTCCAACATGTAAAGGTGAAACAGAAATTTATGATAGAATTGTGGGATATTTAAGACCATTAGGTTCTTGGAATGAGGGAAAAGTAGAAGAGGAAAGTTTTAGAAGGAGATTTAAAAATGAATAAATTATATAGTTTTCCAAATTGTGATAAATGTGTGGAAGCAAAAAAAATATTAAAACAAAAAAAAGTTGATTATGAGGAAGTTGATGCAGGAGAAGATGAAGGATTAAAAAAGTTTAAAAAATTTTATAAAAATAACAAAGATTCAATAAAAAGAGGTCAAGACGGGATTGTTTTGCCGGTTTTAATATTAGATGATCATATATATCAGGGACTAGAAAACATAATAAAGAAAGTATATCCTAAAAATCCATGAGAATAAAGAGAGTTTTAGAAGAATCATATATTGATTATCCTGGAAAAGTTGCTTCTGTTGTTTTTACCCCGGCATGCAATTATAAATGTCCCGGATGCCATGCAAAACATCTTTTAAATTCTGATAATTTAATTCATGAAAAAGGGTTTTTTGATTACCTTGATTCTGCAAAACCTTGGATTGAAGCAGTTGTATTAACTGGGGGAGAACCAAGTATTGAAAGAGGTCTAGAAAAATTTATTAAAAAAATAAAAGCAATGGATTTCCAAGTTAAACTTGATTCGAATGCGAGTAATCCAAAAAAATTATTAAGATTAAGAAAAAAAAGATTAATTGATTATGTTGCGATGGATATAAAGGCTCCTGCTTACTTATATGAAGAAGCTACTAATAAGAAAAACTTTTTAAAAAAAATAGAACAATCAATGAAGATTGTTACTGGATTTCCTGATTATGAATTTAGAACAACTGTAGCACCGATTATTAGGAAAGATTATATAAGATTTCTTAATGAAAAAGAAGCAGAAGATTTAGTAAAATGGATTGTTAATATTACTAGTGAAAATAATCATAAATATTTTCTACAAAAATTTGTTCCAAGAAAAAATGGATTGATTGATGCAAGGCTTGAGCCTTTTCCAGAAACTTCTGATGAGTTAATAGAAAAAATACACAGAAAAGTAATTAAATATCTCCCACAAACTAAGATAAGATAAAATGTTGACCTTAAGAATAAAAAGACTTTGTGATGAATCTAAAATTCCGAGCTATGCTACTCTTAGGGCAGCTGGATTAGATCTATACTCTATGGAAGATTACTCAATAAGACCAGGGGAAACCCATATGTTTAAAACAGGGATTGCGATGGAAATTCCTGAAGGATATGCTGGCCTTATTTGGGATAGATCTGGACTTGGATCAAAAGAAATACACAGATTTGCAGGGGTTGTTGATGATGATTATCGTGGAGAAGTTAGAGTGATATTACACAATAATGCTAAGAAAAAATATGATATAAAAAAAGGAGACCGGATAGCTCAAATGCTTATCCAAGAAGTAGAAAAAGTTATTATTGAAGATGTTGATGAACTTTCTGATACTTTTCGCGGAGAAGGTGGTTTCGGAAGTTCAGGTGATTAAATTATATTTAATACTTCTTTAGATATTCTTTTATAGACTTCCTCATGAATTTCTTGTCTAGATTTTAGAGATTTCATTGTTCTATCTGGAGCACAATCAATTTGCGCTTCAAAATCTGAATCTGCTAATTGCAAATAAGTTTGTTCTGTTCTCTTTAAATATTCTTGATCTGCTTCGTGTCCATCTGCAAGTTCTTTTCTTTTTTTCCTAAGTTCTATGGCAACTTCCCAGGGCATGTATAATAAAAGAGAATAATCTGGTTTTGGTATGCCCAATATTTCTCTTTCTAATTTTTCTGAGCAATTAAAAAAAACTGTTCTTTCTTTTTCATCTTGTATTTTACTTCCTTGATGTCCTTTATTTGAAATGTCAAATCTATCAAGAAATAAATGTGTTCCAGATTCTAAAATTTTATTTATTTCTGGAACTGCGGCACATCTATCTGCTGCATAATATAATAAAGCAACATAAGGGTCTAATTTAACTGGATCTCCAAACCAAGCAACATCTCCTTGCCCTAAACCTTTTTTTCCTAAATAACATTGCCCAATAATTCTTCCTGTTGGAGTATCATATCTTGGAAAACTCATTGTTGTGCAATCTATTTCTTCTTTTTTCAACTTATCAATAAGCATCTTTGTCTGAGTTTCTTTTCCAGAACAATCTATGCCCTCTATAAGTATTAATTTTCCTTTTGTCATTTTTTGTTTCTTTTTCGCATTATTATTTTATTTGTTTTTTGAAAATTAAAATCATATTCTATTGGTTCTTTTTTAGATTGAAGTAATTTGTATTTATCTAAAAATTCTTGTCTTTCAAATTTATTTTTAAATCTGTATTTAGCAACCTGGTTTATGTCAATTCCTTGCATTATATCCATCATCGCTGTTTGCTCTAGAGTTGATAGGTTAACTGCATTTAAAATATAATCTTCAAATGCTTCATATGCAACAGGAAAAGATTTCTTAGTTATTTCTCCCATTTTTATTGCATATTTTCTTATTTCTTCTTGTGCATGAGGATCTATTCTTAATTTTAAAAAGTGAAATAGGTTGTGTAGATCCATTTTCCAATACCATTGAGTATAGGTGGATAAAGGCAAACCAATTCTTGCAAGTTCTCTTGCAACGCCATCTTCCTGTATTTTATTATAATGGTCAAAAACTTGGTTAGCATCTGAAACTAATAAATCTCTAACTTTTTGTTGTGTTTCGAGGGGAAGTGTGTCTCCTGAACCTTGCCTATTTAATTTGCTCTGGGCTTGTATTCTTTCTAATTCTGGGATAAAAAATTCATCAGGCATTATAGAATATCTTCCACTATATTCATTAATAGAAGCAGTTCTGTGTCTTACCCATTGCCGTGCAACAAATATGGGCATTTTAGCATGCCAAATAGTTTCTACAAACTCTACAGGAGTCGTGTGTTTTTTTCTTACTAAATATCTTATAAGTGTTCTATCCTCACTAGCTTTTTTTGTGCCCTTGCCATAACTTGTTCTTGCAGCCCTTACAAGAGAACCGTCTTTACCCATATAATCTACTAATCTGATAAATCCTTGATCTAAAACTTTATGTTCTTTTCCAAGTTCTTTTTCAGCACCTTTAGAAACAAACCTCTTTGTTCTACTATATAATTCACCCATACTCAACATAACACCTCCCTGTTTATAAGAAAATATTTATTCTAGTATATAATAGGCGATTTCCGATGAAAACTTTTATAAATATACTTTATAATATGTAATAGATGGCAAGTGTTTCAGAATTAACAAATACAGAATTTGAAGGTTTTATTAAAGAAGGTGTTGTGTTAGTAGACTTTTTTGCAGAATGGTGTATGCCGTGTGTTATGATGGGCCCAATTGTTGATGAATTAAGTGAAAAATACAAAGGTAAAATAAAATTTGGCAAGATTAATATTGAAGATAATCAACCCTTAGCTCAAAAATATAAAGTAAGTTCTATTCCAAATTTCGTTCTTTTTAAAGACGGCAAGGTTCTTGAACAATTTATTGGCTCAATGTCTACTGAAGATTTTGAAGAGAAATTAAACGAATATTTGAAGTGATTATTAGAGTTTGTTAATGAGATTTTAATATCCTTAATTATCCTAATGCATCAGTTAAAATTCTTGATTCAATTTTCCCTTTTTTAATTAGAAGGTTAAACTTTTCTTTAGGTATCTCTGCCCAATTAATTTTTTTTGCCTTTATATTCTGGGTGCCCTCTTATAAGTATCTCACTCGCTTCTTCTTCTGATTTTGCAAGAATGTAGATATAAAATTCATTCATTACCCCACATCCTCCAATCCCACAAGCACCATAATCTGTGAAATCATATACATGAAACTCCTCTCCAACCTTTGTTTTTGTTGTCATAACCTATTTTTATTTCTCTTATTTTTAAAGTTTATTACAATCAAGAATTCAAGTGTTTCTTCTTAGCTTTTTCAATGATATATTCTTGTCTTAAGAATTCTTCAAAATCATCTAGAATATAATTTCCTGCTTTTATTCCTGGTCTTGCAAGAGGATTTATTGCGTCTGCTATAATATAAATAGGAATGCCCTTGTCAGTTTCTTCATCCCACACAAGATGCGGGGTATAATTGTATTTGCCTTTTTCCATTATGGCCCCGGAGGGATTTGAACCCTCGACACCTTGGTTTCTTTGTCCTTGTGGGACAGAGAATGAGAGGTTGGAAACCTCCAATCTCACTTAAAAGCCAAGTGCTCTGCCAGGCTGAGCTACGGAGCCCTCTGTGTTTGTTAAGGCTAAACTTACTTAGGCTTTTCATAAACCTTAATCCAATATATGCCTAATTAAGTTATGGAGCCATAAACTCTTAATAAGTTTATAGAATAATTATCAAGAGTTAGTTTATAAAATTTTCATTTAGTTAAATTTATAATATTTATCTTGCTTTTGGAATTATGAGATGGATTTTAAGGTCAAAGATACACAAGGCAATAGTTACTGAATGTGATGTAAATTATATTGGGAGCATTACTATTGATCAAAACTTACTTGAAAAAGTGGGGCTTGTTAAAGGTGAAAAAGTTCTTGTAGTGAGCAATACATCTGGAGCAAGATTAGAAACATATGTAATTGTTGGAAAAAGAGGATCTGGGATAATTTGTATGAATGGTGCTGCAGCGCATTTAATAAAAAAAGGAGAAGAAGTGATAATTATGGGGTTTGAACTCACAAATAAGCCTATAAAACCCAAAAATATCTTAGTTGATAAAAACAATAAATTTATAAGATTTTTAGGATAACAGAAAACTTTTTAAAGCAAAAATTGGTATCTTTTATTATTGTAAAGTTGTTAAAGTCATAGAGACTTTTATACGATTTCGCTTCACTTCCTATAAAATGCCACATATTTTGCAGCCAAAACATATTAAACTTAATGAAAAGGAAGTTGAAGACCTACTAGTTAAACTCAATATTTCTAAAAATCAACTACCAAAAATCCTTTCAAGTGACCCCCCTTTACCTGAGAATTGTATTGTTGGAGATGTTGTAAAAATAGAAAGAAAAGAAGACAATAAAATAAATACTTATTTCAGGGTTGTTGTTTAAAATGATGAAAAGTGATCATCTTGTTGTTAAAAAATACCTTGAAAAACACTCTTTAGTTGAATCTAATATTACTTCTTATAATAACTTCATTAAACAAAGAATGCAAGAAATTGTAAATGAAGTTGGAGAAACAATAAACAATGAAGATTTTGAAATTATTCTCGGAAAAATAAATGTGGGTAAACCAAAAGTCATTGAATCTGATGGAAGTTCTTCTTTTATTATGCCTTATGAAGCAAGGTTAAGAAATCTTACTTATGCTGCCCCAGTTACATTAGAAATAACTGTGAAAAAAGATGGGCAAGTAGATTCAGAAGTTGTTGAAATTGGAAAAATTCCTGTTATGGTAAAAAGCCAAGTATGTAATACAGGAGAATTATCAAAAGAACAATTAATTGAAAATTACAGTGACCCAATGGATCCTGGAGGATATTTTATAATTAAGGGGAATGAAAGAGTTATGATCATGGCAGAAGATCTTGCAGAAAATCAGCCATTTATTGAAACAGATAAAAAAGGAAGTTTAACATTAAAATTATTCTCATTAAGGGGAACATATAGAATTCCTATTATTATTTCAGAAGATAAACAAGGAATGTTTAATGTGTCTTTTAGTAGATTCAAAGATTTGCCTATTATTGTTATTTTAAAAGCATTGGGTCTAACAAAGGAATCTGATGTTGCAAAATATCTTGGCAAAGAAACAGATAATGTTATTGTTAATCTTTATGAGTTTGTAGATTTAGCAACAAAAGAAGATGCAATGATGTATATTGCTGAAAAAACAAATCTTCAAGGAACAAAAAAAGAAATCCTAGATAGAGTAAACCAAAGAATTGATTCTTATTTTTTCCCACACATAGGACAAAAAAGAGAAGATAGAATGACTAAGGCCATAACTTTGTGTAAGTTACTTAAACAATTTTTAACTGCAAAAGAAAATCCAAAATTCAGACTTTCAGGAGATTTATTAGCAACATTATTCAGAGTTAATCTGGGAATTTTAATTAGAGATATTCAATACTCATTGCAAAAGTCTTCAAAAAGAAAAAAATTCTTTTCTATTAAAATAATTGCTAAATCTACTTTATTTTCACACAGAGTTGAGTCTGCTATTGCTACTGGTTCATGGACAGGGGAAAGAAGCGGGATTACTCAAAATATGGATAAGACAAACTATTTAGCAACAATCTCCCAATTACAAAGAGTTTCAAGTATGCTTCCAAGTGATCAAGAAAATTTCCTGGCAAGAACAGTTCATCCAACTCATTACGGAAGATTTTGTCCAATTGAAACTCCAGAAGGAACAGAAATTGGATTAAGAAAAAACCTTGCTATCTTAAGTAGGGTTTCAACTAGAGTCAATCTTGATGAAAGTAAATTTTTAAAAGATTTAGAAAAAGAGGGATTAGATAAGGGGGGAATTGAAGGAAGAGAAGTATTTTTTAATGGAAAGTTTATTGGGGGTATAAAAGAGCCAGAAGAATTTGTTAAAAAAATAAGAGAAAAAAGAAGAGACAATCTTCTTCCAGCGCAGCTAAATGTAAAAGATGATAATTATTTTCAGATAGTTTCAATTTCAACAGAACCTGGCAGAGTTCTAAGGCCTTTGATAATTGTAGAAGATGGAGCTCCAAAATTAAAACAAGAACATTTAATTCAATTAGAACAAGATGAAATAGGCTGGGAAGACTTAGTAAAAAAAGGTATTATTGAATATATAGATGCTGCTGAAGAAGAAAATGCTTTGGTTTCGTTATGTGAAGAGGAAATTACTCCCCAACATACCCACCTTGAAGTGGATCCAATAGATCTATTTGGGGTTGCTACAAGTATTGCTCCCTATGCAAACCATAATTCTTGCTCAAAATTAATTAAAGGGACAAAAAGTTACAAGCAGTCTCTAGGAATATATGCTGCTAATTATCTATGTAGACTTGATACAGATGTAAGTATTTTGCAATACCCTCAAAAACCGGTTGTTAAGAGTTTTATCTATGATACTTTAAACACCTATCCTGCGGGACAAAACTTGGTCGTAGCAATTATGACAAATGAAGGATATAATATGGAAGATGCATTGGTTTTTAATAGGGGAAGTTTAGATAGGGGAGTTGGAAGAAGTTTTTACTTTAGACCATATTCTGCAATTGAAATGAATTATGCTGGAGGACTAAAAGATGAAATTGCTATTCCTGAAAAAGATGCATCTGGATATAAAATGGAAACAAGCTATAGATTCCTTGATAATGATGGGGTTGTTTATCCTGAAGCTGAAATTGGTGAAGGTGAAGTCTTAATTGGAAAAATGTCTCCTCCAAAATTCTTATCTGAAGCAAGAGAAATTTCAGTCAGAACAAAAAAAGAATCAAGTGTAACAATGAGACAAGAAGAAAAAGGGATTGTGGAATCTGTTTTTATTACAGAAGATAATGAAGGAAATAAAATTGTCCAGGTTAAATCAAGAGACCAAAGAATTCCTGAACTAGGAGATAAATTTGCTACTCCCCATGGACAGAAAGGGGTTATTGGAATGATTGTTAATGAAGATGATGTTCCTTTTACAGCTAGTGGAATAAAACCAGACATAATGTTTAATCCCCACGGACTTCCAAGTAGAATGAGTGTGGGATATTTACTTGAATTGCTAGCAGGCAAAGTTGGATGTTTAAAGGGAGAAGTTGTCGATGGTACTCCATTTTCTGGGGTAAGTAAAAAAGAATTAGAAACCCAAATGCAAGAGTTAGGATTTAGATATGACGGAAAAGAAACAATGTACAATGCAGTTACAGGGAAAAGAATGACTGCAAAAATATTTATTGGAAATCTATATTATTTAAAATTAAAATATATGGTTGGAAACAAACTGCACGGAAGATCTTCTGGAAAAATTGCTTTGTTAACAAGACAGCCAATTGAAGGAAGGGCTCGTGGGGGGGCACTAAGGCTTGGAGAAATGGAACAACAAGCATTAGTAGGTCACGGAGCATCTTTATTATTAAAAGAAAGATATGATTCTGATAAGGTTCTCTTACCTATTTGTGCAAAGTGTGGGGGAATTGCAATTGATGATAATATAAGAAATAAAGTTACTTGCCCGCTCTGTCACACTGAAAATGTTGAACAAGTTGAAATTTCATATGCATTTAAATTACTAATGGAGGAATTGCAAAGCTTGCATATTCATACAAGTTTTGATTTGAAAAACAAATACGAATAAAATGAGAAAACCAATTAGAAAAAAAATATCAGTAATAAAATTTTCATTGCTTAGTCCAGAACAGATAAAAAAACTTTCATCTGCAAAAATTGTAACTCCCGAACTTTACAATATTGATGGTTATCCTGTTGATGGGGGTTTAATGGATTTAAAGCTTGGGGCGATTGACCCTGGAGTAAGATGTAGGACTTGTGGGGGAAGACTTAAAGAATGTTTAGGACATCCTGGGAGCATTGATTTGGCAAGATCTGTAATTCATTTAAAATATGTTCCATTAATTGAATTAGGTCTTAGATGTTTTTGTCATAAATGTGGAAAATTAATGGTTGCAGATAAAGACTTGGAAAAATATACCCCTACACAAAGGGCGAAAAAAGCAAAAGACGCTAAAAAATGTCCACATTGTGAAATTGCACAAGAAAAAGTTAAACTAGACAAGCCAACAAGCTTTTACAAGGGGAGAACAAGAATATTTCCAACAGAAGTCAGAGAAATACTTACAAACATTCTCGACTCTGAATTAAGAAAAATTGCTATTAATCCAGAAACATGTAGACCAGAGTGGGCTGTCCTAACTGCGCTTTTAGTTCCTCCTGTAACTGTCAGACCAAGTATTATTTTAGAATCTGGAGAAAGAAGTGAAGATGATTTAACTCACAAACTATCAGACATTATAAGGGCTAATCAAAGGCTTTGGGAAAATTTAAATGCAGGTGCACCTGAAGTTATTATTGAAGACTTATGGGATTTATTGCAATTCCACATTACAACTTTTTTTGATAATACTGTAGCAAGGATTCCTCCTGCAAGACATAGGAGTGGACAGCCATTAAAAACTATCACAGAAAGAATTAAAGGAAAAGAAGGGAGGATTAGAAAAAATCTTGCTGGTAAAAGAGTGAATTATTCTGGAAGAACTGTTATTTCGCCTGATCCTTACATGGAAATTAATGAGGTAGGGATTCCCTATGAAATTGCAAGAGTAGTGACTGTTTCAGAAGTTGTTACTGAACTAAATATTGAAAAATTAAAAAAATTGATTTTAAAGGGAGAGGAATATCCTGGAGCAAATTATGTTATTAGGCCTGACGGAAAAAGAAAGAAAATTACTCCAGAATTAAAAGAGGAAATTATAGGGGAATTAATCCCAGGATATCAAGTAGAAAGACACTTACAAGATGGAGATATTGTCTTATTTAATCGTCATCCAAGTTTGCACAGGGGAAGTTTAATGAGTCATTTTGCAAAGATTCTTCCTGGAAGAACATTTAGATTGCATCCTGCTGCTGCATTTCCTTATAATGCTGATTTTGACGGGGATGAAATGAATATACATTCTCCACAAACAGAGGAAGCAAAAGCAGAAGCTAAAATACTTCTTGATGTAAAAAGAAACTTAATGTCCCCGAAAAACAATACTAACTTAATTGGATGTATAGGAGACGCTATTACTGGGGGCTATTTATTAAGTTTAGGAGAATTTCCATTAGATTATGCAACCCAGCTTCTTTATCAATCTGGAATTGATTCTAATATTTCAAAGAAAACAGTGACTGGATTAGAAATTTTTTCACAAATACTGCCAAAGATTAATTTTTCAAATAATTCTATTAAAATAAATGATGGAAAAATTGTTCGTGGTAATGTGGATCAAACAGCTTTTGGAACAGAAGATGGGGAATTAATTAAAAAATTAGATAAAGTTATTGGAAGAGATAAAACTTTTGAAACAATAAAAAAGGTGTTTAAATTGGGAACAAATTATTTATCTGAAAATGGGATAACAATATCTGTTAATGATTTAGATTTAGATGAAAGTGTTGTAGAGTTAGGAAAAGAGATCATAAAAAAAGCTTCAAAAAGAGCAGATGAGGTTATTGAATCATATAATCAAGGAACTTTGGATAGAATTCCTGGTAAAACAATGGAAGAATCAAGAGAAATACATATTCTTAAAATTTTAAATGAAATTAGGACAAAAATTGGAGAAATTGTAAAAAGAGAATTTCCAGAAGACAACCCAGTTAATCACATGATCCTTTCTGGGGGCGGGGGGAATATTCTAAATATTACTCAGATGGCATGTTGTGTTGGACAGCAAGCTTTATGGGGTAAAAGAATTGATATTGGATATTATGATCGAACCTTGTCTTTTTTTAAGAGGGGGGAACTATCTCCTCCATCAAGAGGATTTATTTCAAGTCCGTTTATTAAGGGATTAAGACCTGATGAATTTTTCTTCGGAGCTATTACAGGAAGAGATTCGCTTATGGATACTGCTTTGAGAACACCAAAATCTGGTTATTTATATAGGAGATTGGCAAATGCTCTTCAAGATTTAAGAGTAGAATATGATGGAACAGTAAGAGATAGTAATAATGAAGTAATTCAATTTAAATATGGAGATGATGGAAAGGACATATCTCAGCTCCATACAAATGAACAAATCCAACCAGGAGAATCAATTGGCATTGTTACTGCACAATCTTTTGGAGAACCTTCAACACAAATGGCATTAAATGTTTTTCATTTTGCAGGTGTTCAAGAAATGCAGGTTACAATGGGTCTTCCAAGGCTTATAGAAATTTTTGATGCAAGAAAAAAACCTTCTTCTCCAAAAATGGAGATTTTTTTGAGTAAAGATTATAATAATGAGAAAAGTGCAAAAGTAGTTGCTGAAAAAATAAAAGAAATTACATTAAAAGAAATTTCTTCTGAAATAAATTTAGATTTTAGCTCAAAAAGAATTGAAATAAAAATTGATAATAAAGCATTAAAACAAACCCATGTTTCATTAAAAACAATTGTTGAGAGATTAAAAGATCTTAAATTTAATGTGAAAGAAAGAGCTAATTCTATATTTTTAAATGTTGAAGATGCAGGATTTAGAGAAATTTATCAACTTAAAGAAAAACTAAAAAATACTATAATTTCCGGTATTAAAGGAATAAAACAGATTTTAATTGCAAAGAGAGATAGGGATTTTGTTATTATTACTCTTGGAACAAGTTTGAAAAATATTATTGAATTAAAAGAAGTAAACAAAGACAGGCTTATTTCAAATGACTTACACGAAGTTGCAGAAGTGTTTGGAGTTGAAGTGGCAAGAGACTTAATAATTAAGGAAATTAAAGATGTTCTTAAAACACAAGGATTAGATATTGATATTAGACATCTTAAGCTAGTTGCCGACGCTATGACAAATAGTGGGGTTGTGAAGGGGGTGACAAGAATGGGAATTATTGCTCAAAAATCATCAATTTTGGCAAGAGCAACTTTTGAAACACCTGTAAAACAATTTGTTAATGCTTCAATCAAAGGTGGACAAGATAAATTAACTAGTGTTATTGAAAATATCATACTTAATCAACCAGTTCCTGTTGGAACAGGATTGCCTGGACTTCTTGTTAAAGTTATCGGACCTTTAGTAAAAAAAGACGAAGATAAAAAAACTGCTAAAAGTAAGATTGTAGAAAAAACTAATAAGTAATTCTTCACAAAAGTTTATAAAACAACTAATTCTACAACATTTATACGATGAATAGCACAATTGATATGCAAGATATAAGATATTTGAACTTGTTTGGTCAAATGACAAGAGTTAGAACCAGATTTTGTTTTAAATACAATGAGTTCATAGTTTTTTGTGTGCCAAAACAATTGGTTTCAAAAGCAATTGGAGAAGGAGGAAGAAACATAAAAAAAATGAGTGAGATTGTTAGGAAAAAAATAAAAGTTATCCCTCTCCCAAGAGGAATAGAACATGCTAAACCATTTATCGAAACTATTGTAAGTCCTGTAACATTTAAGGAATTAGAAGTAAAAGATCATGAAATGATTTTAACTGCAGGAAGTCAAAGTAAAGCTGCATTAATTGGAAGACATAAAAGAAGGTTACTAGAAATGCAAAAAATCATTAAGGATTTTTTTGGTAAAGAATTTAAGATTGTTTAATCACTTCAAAACCTTTATAAATCAATTTCTCAATTAAATTATATCAAGGCTCAAATCAATAGATTTGGCCTAGTCGTTTTTAGGAGGTAAAAACAACTAATGGGATTAAAAAGCGCTCAAAAATCAATAAAGAATCGAAAGAAATTCAGATGGAAGGATAGACACTACAAAGTTAGAACTCTAAATCTTTATGCTAAATCTGATCCACTAGAAGGTGCAAATCAAGCAAAAGGAATTGTTTTGCAAAAAGTTCAGAAAGAAGCTAAACAACCAAACTCAGCAATGAGAAAATGCTGCAGAGTTCAACTTAAGAAAAATGGAAAACAAGTTACTGCATTTATTCCTGGAAACTTAGCACAAAAATTTATTGATGAACATGATGAAGTTATGATAGAAAGAATTGGTGGAAAACAAGGAAGAAGTAAAGGAGATATTCCTGGGGTTAGATTTCAAGTTATTCAAGTAAATGATCAACCATTAGCCCGATTAGTTAGTGGTAAAGTTGAAAAAGGTAGAAGATAAAATGGATAAAAAAGAATTATCATATACTTTTTCTGGAAATGAAAAAATATTAAGAGACATTGAAATTTATTTAGAAGATCGGGGGGGAATTAAAAGATTGTTGCTAGGAACCAAAGGAAATATTTATTTTTTAGACAAAGGAGAAATAATACTTAATTTTGAAAATGATCTTGTGCTTTGGTCAGGTCTTGATGCAAGAACACAAAACCGATTAGTGAAGATAATTACAAGTACAAGAAATCCAGAAACAATGGAATCAAATATAACTAAATTAGTCTTATGTGGAAGAGACAACAATCCTGAAGTCGAGGGTCAGTTTGATAGTATTGCATATTCAATGGACGACAAAGATGTTGAAGGTCTTCATACTTTTCCAGAAGATGTTCCAAATGAATTTGAACAAATAGCAAAAATCACTCCTGAAGGAAGAACTTATTTAGAATGTACAAGGAAGGTAAAATACTATGACTGAACAAACATTACCTCAGTTTAAAATATTTGATTTATATGATATCTCGGGAGTTAAAGTAGAAGATCCTGGATTAAAAGATGCAATAAATCTTAAACCAAAATTAATTTTAAAGAGTTATGGGAGAAATGTTCAAAAACTTGGACAAACAAAAATCAATATTGTTGAAAGATTAATGAATAAACTTGCTGTTGCAGGACATAGAGGTAAGAAACACAAAATTATCTTGGGAAGATCTACTGGAAAATACTCAAAAAACATGAAGATTATTCTTGAAGCATTTAAAATAATTGAAAATAAAACTAAACAAAATCCTGTTGCAGTATTTATAAAAGCTTTGGAAAAAGGTGCTCCAAAAGACGAAGTAACTGTTATAGAATATGGTGGAGCAAGATATCCTCAAGCTGTTGATGTTTCCCCATTAAGAAGAGTTAATCTAGCATTAAAACATATTATTCATGGTGCATCTGATAAAGCATTTAATAAAAAGAAAACAATTGTAGAAAGTTTAGCAGAAGAAATTATTCAGGCTTCTGAAAATAATGGTGAAAGCTTTGCAGTAAGAAAAAGAAATGAATCAGAAAAGCAAGCAGATAGTGCGAGGTAATTTAAAAAATGGTGGAAAAACAAGATATTTCAAAATTAATGAAAAAGCAAGATAAGATTAGAAACATAGCAATTGCTGCACATATTGATCATGGTAAAACAACTTTTAGTGATAATTTATTATTGGGTGCAGGAATGATGTCGATGGAAGAAGCAGGAAAAGCTCTAAAACTTGATTTCCACGAAGACGAAACAACAAGAGGTATAACAATTGATTCAGCTTCTGTGAGTATGATTCATAATGTAGAAGGCCAAGACTATCTAATTAATTTAATTGATACTCCAGGGCATGTTGATTTTGGGGGAGATGTTACTCGAGCAATGAGGGCTGTTGATGGATGTATTATTTTAACTTGCGCTGTTGAAGGAGTCATGCCTCAAACAGAAACAGTTGTAAGGCAGGCATTAAAAGAATTAGTAAAACCTGTTCTTTTTATTAATAAAGTTGATAGATTAATCAAAGAAGTTAAATTAACTCCCCAAGAAATGGAGAAAAAATTTATTAAAATTATT
>JAFCFX010000007.1 GCA_017608405.1 Candidatus Pacearchaeota archaeon
CCAAGTGGTTCATGTACTGGATTTGGTTGTATACCTGTAGGATGTACTGATATTCAAGGAAATGACTGTGATGATTCAAATAATACAGTTAACCCGGGGGCAGTTGAAGTATGTGAAGATGGACTTGATAATGATTGTGATGGAGATATTGATTTAGCAGATTCTGATTGTGCAGGAACTTGTACTGTTACTAATTTATACTGGGATCCAGCAGGATCAGTAACACAAGGAGACAGTCTTCAATTAGTGATGAATGCAACAGATTGTAATGGTTTAACAGCAGACATAACTATTTGGGAATATGATGGTTTAACTGGGGAATTTATTGGGGGTATAGATGATGCAGTTAATATTGATCCAGGTTCATTTTTATTTACAGGTGACTCTCTTAGTGTTGGATGGACAGCTGAATGGCAAGATGATGGTTTATTAGGATTAGGAGGAGATCCTGAATATTATTTTAGAGTTTTTATTGATGGACAAACTTATGAATCAGGAAAAACAACAGGAGAATTATTAGAGGTTACTCCAACTTCTCAATTATTTGAACCAACAACAATTCCTTTAGCTGTTGGAAAGAATTCAATAAGTATACCCTTAATTTCAGATAATATGACTATTGAAAAAATATTTGAAGGAATCTTATCAAGTGTTGATACAATTTATACTTATGAAGGAGGATTTAAAATATATCACTCTGACGGTAGACCAAGTAATTTAAATGAATTAGAACCAGGAAAAGGTTATTTTGTATTTATGAATTCTCCAGAAAATTTAGTAGTAACTGGTTCAAGAAGAGAAACAGACTTTAGTCGGCCTGAATTTAGTTTAATTGAAGGATGGAATTTAATTGGAACTTTCTCTGAAAGCCATAATGCGTCAACCATATTAAGAGATATTATTTATAGTGAATTATATACTTATAATTCTACAGGGCAATATGAACCTATAGGGCCTGGAGCCATATTAAATGCAAAGCAAAGTTATTGGATTTATGTGGATAGTGATTCAGTATTTACACCAGTAACAGGAGTAGTAATCGGAAATGAATAAGAAATTTATTTTAGTTTTAATCTTTGGAATGGTTTTGATTAGTTTGGTTTTTGCCCAACCCCCGACTTTTAATCAATTTTATGGTTTTATTTTTAATGAGAGTGGTGATCCAATAGAAACTAATGTGCAGGTTACTGCATATATTAATGGAAGTCTTGTAGGAAGTGTACAAAGTGTTAATGATACTTATGGATATACTGATTTGTTTTTTGCAGAAGGGGGAATTGATGGACAAATAATAAGCTTTTATGTTGATAGTTATTTTAGTCTTAATTATAGTTTTTTTGAACATGAAAATGTGACGCAATTAGATTTGACTTTAAATTATAGTGCCCCCATAGTATGTGTAGATATTGATAATGATGGTTATGGAGATCCTGCTTCTCCAAGCTGTGTTAATCCTGAATTAGATTGTAATGATGCTAGTGCTGCTATAAACCCAGGTATGGTAGAGGTTTGTGGAGATGGATTAGATAATGATTGTAGCGGGGGAGATGCAGTTTGTGATGATGGAGATTCTCCTAATGGTGGGAGTCCTTCTGGAGGAGATGATACTAGATCTAGTTTTACAATAAGTAAGACAAATGTTTCATTAACTTTGGTTCAAGGAGAAACACAGCAATTTACTTTTGTTGTTAATAATACAGGAGGGACTGTATTGGACTTTACTTTGGCTTATGATTCAGATATGTTGAGTGTTGAAAATAGTTTTAGACTACTTTCAGGACAAACAAAAACTGTAACAGCCAGAGTAAGTGCGAGTGAAACACAAGTTGTTGATTTATATGTTGGACATATTAATATTACTACCTCAGGTGTAACAAGGCAGATTTTGGTTGCCATAGAAGTTGTAACAAAAGAAAATATTTTTGATATGGTTTTAGAGGTACCAGAAGATTATTTATATGTTTTACCAGATAATGAGGTTTCTTTTAATGTATTTTTAACAAAATTAATAGCTGAAGATATTGGAATGGTAACAATTAATTATGAAATTAGGGATGAAGATGGGAATGTAATTCTTAGTGATAGTGGAGAAGTAGATGTTAACGATGTTGCAAGTTTTTCAAAAAAACTTCTTATTCCTGCTGGAACTCCCTATGGAAAATATGTGCTTTATTCACAAATTCCCTATGATGATAAAATAGCGAGTTCAAGTGTCTGGTTTAATATTGGACCAAAGAGCAAATTTGTTGAATTTTCTTGGATCATTATCGCAGGAATTTTAATCCTGATTATTCTTGTAATTTTAGCAATTTTTTATTTTAAGAGAAAGAGAACTCATGAAGATGTGAGGGGATTAGGATTATCTACTTCTGAATAAAATTATTTCTTTTTAATTAAGAACATAATTTATTTATTTGTTCTTCACTTCTTGGATCTTCCCAATCTTTAGGAAATTTAGCTGATGCTCCCCCTATAGGGGTTATTGAGACTAGAGCATTATTTTTACAAACCACTAAATTATCTTCACAATAATTTTCATCTGTACATATAGCTTTTGTAAAAGAATAATCATTTATTGTTATGTTTTCTGAATCTAATATAGTTACAACTAAAAATGAAAGACTTCCTATTAATCCTAAGATTAATATTGTTAATAAAGCCATGTCTTTTTTTGTTTGATTTTTCATGTATTTTGGAGGTGTTTAAAGTATTTAAACTTTATGGCTATTGTCACTATGTAGTGGTATCTAACTCTTATTTTTATGCTCCATAAGATTTATATACCTTGTTTGGGGTAATTTTTTTATGGTTTATGAGAATACTGGCTTAGAAAAACTTGATGTTGTTAATAGAGTTATGGAGGGCATTCCCCCTAAGTATAGAAGAGATATTTGTTATAAATGTGGCGATTTAATAAAATTCCCTATGCATGAAGTAACTATTGGCTCTTTTGGAGATGTGACAGGTTTATCTGGGGATGAGTGTGATGTATCTTATGTTAATGGCTTTGGAAATGCCGAACATAGTAAATGCTGGACACATACTGATAATAAAAAATTTTCAGAAAATTTAGGAAATTCGATTAAGAAATTAGATAATATGTGGATAAAACCATCTTCACAACCTCTTAGGACAATTAAAAGTATGGCCTATCTTTTTAAGGGATTTTTTGAGTAAATTACTATGGTTTATGAGAATACAAGCTTAGAAAAACTTGAAGTTTTGACTTTCTCTGGATTATTGTTAGCTTCACTTTGCTTACTTCCCTTTGTTGATAATAATTCTAAGGGTAAATCCTCTGTCAATAATGTCTTTTATAATACTCATATTATAGAAAATAAAGCACCTCTTTTTGAGTCTAAAACAGATACATTTCAAGATAGTTTATATGAGATTTCTGATTCTACTTATCAAGTTAATAACTAATTATTTTCCTTTAAAAAGGGAGTGTTTTTTCACTTTTCCCGACGATAAAATGATTTTTTGTATAGAAAAGTTTATAAAGAAAAGCAACTTTTTTTTTGAGTAAATTAAGAGAAATCTTGATGATAATTACATAAAAACTGAGGCTTTTTAGCCAAGCTAACTTATCTTGATTTTAAAGAAAAACACAAAAATGACAGCAAAATATGACGCATCACAGATAAAGGTTTTAGAGGGATTAGAAGGAGTTAGAAAAAGGCCAGCAATGTATATTGGTTCTACTGGTAAGGAGGGCTTGCACCACCTAATATACGAAGCAGTTGACAATTCTGTTGATGAGGCCCTAGCAGGCTTTTGTAAGAAGATTAAAGTTACTTTAAATAAAGATGGTTCTGCTACAATTGAAGATGATGGAAGGGGTATTCCTGTTGATACTCATAAGACCTATAAGGTTCCTGCTATACAAGTTGCTCTGACAAAACTACATGCTGGGGGGAAATTCGATAAAAAGTCTTATGCTATTTCAGGGGGTTTGCATGGGGTAGGAATTTCTGTTGTTAATGCTTTAGCAAAAAAATTAATTATTGAAATAAAGCGTCAAGGTAAGATTTATCATCAAGAATATTCAAGAGGAAATGCTAAAACAAAGTTGAAGATTGTTGGAAAATGTGATAATGGTACTTCTGGAACAAAAATTATTTTTTGGCCAGATAATGATGTTTTTTCTACACTTGATTTTGACTATAAAGTTTTAGAAACTAGATTTAGGGAAATTGCTTTTTTAAATGCAGGATTAAAAATTATTTTAATAGATGAACTTAAAAATAATAAACAAGAATTTTTTGCACGTGGGGGTTTAATAGAATTTGTAAAGTGGATTAATAGAACAAAAGATGTTTTACATAAACCTATTTATTTTAAAAGACAATCAGATAAGGCAGTTATAGAGGTTTCTATTCAATATAATTCTGGGTATAGAGAGAATATTTTTGGTTTTGTAAATACTATTAATACTGTTGAGGGGGGTACTCACGTATCTGGTTTTAAAACAGCTTTGACAAGAGTTATTAATGATTATGCAAGGAAAAAAAGAAGTTTGAAAAATGGCAATTTGTCAGGAGACGATGTTAGAGAAGGATTAACTGCAATTATTAGTACAAAAATTGCTGATCCCCAATTTGAAGGGCAGACTAAAACTAAGTTAGGAAACAGTGAAATAAAGGGTTTTGTTGATTCTGTTGTTACTGTTGCTTTGGCTGAATTTTTTGAAGAAAATCCTCTAATTGCTAAAAGGATTCTTTTAAAGTCAATGGATGCTGCAAAAGCAAGACTTGCTGCTAAAAAAGCAAAAGATTTAGTTAGGAGAAAAAATGCATTTTCTTTAGGAGGTTTGCCTGGAAAACTTGCAGATTGCTCAAGTAAAAAATCAGATAATACTGAACTTTATCTTGTTGAAGGAGAAAGTGCAGGAGGGTGTTTCTCAGGAGATACCAAAGTTGCTTTAGCAGATGGGAGGAATCTTTCTTTTAAAGAATTAATTAAAGAAGATCAAAAAGGAAAAGAAAATTTTTGTTATACTATTAAACAAGGTGGAAGTGTAGGAATTGGGAAAATTAAAAATCCCAGAATAACAAAAACAAATACAGAAGTTATTAAAGTAGTTTTAGATAATGATGAAGAAATAACTTGTACTCCCGATCATAAATTTATGTTAAGAGATGGTACTTACAAGCAAGCTAAAGAACTTACAAAACAAGATTCTTTAATGCCTTTGCATAAAAGAATTTCAAAGATTGGGGGGAGAATAACAATTGATGGATATGAAATGGTTTGGGATCAAAATAAAATGCTAGAATCCATTAAAAATTATAATCATAAAATAAAAAAAATAGAATTTTTAAATAAAAAAATTGATGTATACGATCTGGAAGTAGAAAATACGCATAATTTTTCTTTGGCTTCTGGAGTGTTTGTTCATAATAGCGCCAAACAAGCAAGAAATAAAGAATACCAAGCCATACTCCCATTAAAAGGAAAGATTTTAAATGTTGAAAAATCAAGTCCTGCAAGAGCACTTTCAAGTGAAGAAATAACAAATATGATTACTGTAATCGGTACTGGTGTTAGAGATCAGTTTAATCTTGAGAAATTAAGATATAAGAAAATAGTGATTATGACAGATGCAGATGTTGATGGAGAGCATATTAAGACTTTGTTATTGACTTTCTTTTTTAGATTCATGCCTGATTTAATTAAAAATGGAAAAGTCTATGTTGCACTTCCCCCTTTGTATCGGGTTAGAAAAAAGAAAGATTATTATGTTTATTCTGATAAAGAACTTAAGAGAGTTTGTGAAAAGTTAAACACAACAAATATTACACGATTTAAAGGTCTTGGAGAAATGAGTCTAACTCAATTATGGGATACTACTATGAATCCAAAGACAAGGAAAATTAAAAAGATTTTTATTGAAGATGCTGTTGAAGCAGATAGGGTCTTTAGTATGTTAATGGGTGATGATGTTCAAGCAAGAAAACAATTTATACAAGAAAATGCTCATGAAGCGAACTTGGATGTTTAAAATGATACAAACAGAAAACAAGCTTAAAAATGAATATATTGAAACAGTTAAATTAGCAGTAGAAGATGTTAATAAATCAAATCAAGATAAAGCTTATGAGCTTAAGGGAGAATGGAAGTCTTATTATAATGAGCTTAGGAGTATGGCTGGAGATAAAGGAATTAAAATGGATACAGAAGAGGTTTTAGATGCTAACGTTAGTTTAATAGAATTTTCAGTTAGAGTAAATGTACATATTTAGAGTAAGCGTTTTAAAGATGACAATTAAAGAAGTAGAAAAACAATGGGGTAAGGAGATTTGGATGGCTAATACTGAGAAGTATTGTGGAAAAAAATTAATACTTGAAAGAGGCAAAAGAGTTAGTTTGCATAAGCATAAGAATAAAGATGAAACATTTTATATTGATGAAGGAAGGGTTTTAATGGAATTAGGAGATGAAACAAAAGTCATGACTAAAGGAGATGTTGTGAGAATATTTCCAGAGACTTTGCATAGGTTTACTGGACTCAGTGATTCGACAATCATTGAGATTTCAACTCACCATGAAGATGAGGATAGTTATAGAGAAGAAGGTCAATTAAGTGGTGATGCACCTGAAGAAATAATCAAGGAGTATAAATAAAATGGCAAGAGGAAAACTAAGCACACCAGATTGGATTAAAGAAGGATATGATTCTCCTGCAGAGTATAATAAAGCCAAAGGAATTTCTACAAAAAAGAAAGTAGGAAGGACTTTCAAAGTTAGGAGATGTGCAAAATGCAATAGTGATGATGTTGGACTTGTTTTAAGTCAAAGAGATTCTGAAGAAGGTGGAGGAAAAGAATGGGAATGTAGAAAATGTAAATGGGCTGGAATAGATATTAAAGAAGATGAATTAAATGAAGATGAATTTATGAAATATTTAGATGAGAAAGGAGAAGATGTTGCATGATACAAGAAGAAATAAAAAACCAGCAAAATGAACTTGAAGATGAGGAGGAAGAAGATGACAATTAAGAATATAATCTTTGACTGGTCTGGAGTAATTTTGAATGATATTGACCAAGCCTGGGGGGCAATGAATTATATATTTAAACATTATAATGTTAAAGAAATGGATACAGAAGAATTCAAACAAAAATTCTTTCTTCCTTATATGGATTTTTATGAAAAATATGTCCCAAATATAACAAGGGAAGAATTAGCTCCTTTGTTTAAAAAAGGAATAGAAACTGCTCCAAAACTAATAATTTATTCAGGCATTAAAGAAACTCTTGATAAATTGAAAGAAAAACAAATTAAAATGTTTGTTCAAAGTACACACCCGCAGGAAGAAATATTAAAGGAATCTAAAGAAGGAAATATTGAAAATTATTTTGAAGAAATTTATGGCTCACTTAATAATAAAAAAGAAAGCATAAAAGAAATATTAAATAAAAATAATCTCAACCCTGATGAAACAATATTTGTGGGGGATATGGTGCATGATATTGATACTGCCAAAAGTGCTAGTCTTAAAATAGCTGTCGTGACTTATGGATATGATTCAAAAGAAAAATTAGAAAAATATGACCCTGATTTTATTTTAAATAAACTTGATGAAATTGTAGATTTAATAAAATGACACCAATTAAAGACAGCATAGAAGAAGTAAAAGAATCTGAAAAAGGAGTTTTTGACACAGAAGTATCTGGAGAAATGAAGAAGTCTTATTTAGATTATGCTATGAGTGTTATTGTTTCTAGGGCTATTCCAAGTATTGAAGACGGATTAAAACCTGTTCAGAGAAGAATTTTATATGCAATGAATCAAATGGGTTTAAAGCCCAATACTCAGACAAAAAAATCTGCTAGACTTGTGGGAGATGTTATCGGTAAGTATCATCCTCACGGAGATGTTGCTGTTTATGATGCAATGGTTAGACTTGCTCAAGATTTTTCATTAAGATATCCTTTGGTTTTTGGACAAGGAAATTTTGGGAGTATTGATGGAGATTCTCCTGCTGCTATGAGATATACTGAAACGAAATTAATGCCTATTTCTTCTGAGTTATTACAAGATATTGAAAAGGAAACAGTCAAATTTGTTCCCAATTACGATAATTCTTTAAAAGAACCTTTATTACTCCCTGGAAAACTTCCTACTTTAATGTTAAATGGTGCTACTGGTATTGCAGTTGGAATGGCAACAAATATTCCTCCACATAATTTAACAGAAGTTTGTAATGCAATTATTTCTTTTATTAAAGAACCTAAAATTACTGTTGAACAACTTTGTGAAATTGTTACAGGGCCAGATTTTCCAACAGGAGGAATGGTTTCTGGAAACATGATTGAATTATATAAGACAGGGAGGGGCAGATTAATTATGAGGGGCAGGACAACAATTGAGACAATAAAGAAAAGAGATGCTGTTGTAATTACAGAAATTCCTTATATGTTAAATAAAACTGTCTTGATTACCCATATTGCTAATTTGATCCAAAATAAGAAAATAAAAAATGTTTCTGATTTAAGAGATGAATCTGCAAAGGGGAAAATCAGGATTGTTATTGAATTAAAAAGAGGAACAAATCCAAAATTTGTTATTAATTCTTTGTATAAATATACAAGACTCCAAGATTCATTTAATGTTAATTTTTTAGCTTTAGTTAATAATCAACCAAAGGTCTTGGGATTAATTGATGTGTTAGAACAATATGTTAAACATAGGAAGATAATAATTACTAATAGAACCAAATTTGAATTAAAAAGAGCAAAAGATAGGCAAGAAATTGTGCAAGGACTTTTAATCGCTTTAAAGAATATCGATAATGTTATTGTTTTAATTAAAAAATCTAAGAATACTACAGAGGCTTTAGAGTCTTTAGTTAAGAAGTTTAAGTTAACTAGGAAACAAGCCCAGGCTGTTTTAGAAACTAAATTACAGCAATTGACTTCTTTAGAAAGAGATAAGTTAAAAAAAGAAGCAGAAGGATTAAAAAAGACAATTAAAGATCTTGAAAAAATACTTGGGGACATTAAAGAAGTTTTAAAGATAATTATAAGGGAAGTAACTGAGTTAAGAACTAAATATGGAGATAATAGGAGAACTTCTGTTATGAGGAGAGTTACTGAAATTTCTGAAAAAGATCTAGTTCAAAAAAGAGATGTTGTTGTCACAATAACAGAAAAAGGATATTGTAAGAGAATGGATACTAAAACATATAAAGAACAAAAAAGAGGGGGAAAAGGAGTTATTGGGAGTGGTTTGACAACTGGAGATTTTGTAAAACAATTAATTACTTGTTCAACCCATGATTATTTAATGTTTTTTACTACAAGAGGGAGAGTATTGTGGCTAAAGGCTTATGATGTCCCTGCAGCAGAAAGATATAGCAAAGGAAAAGCATTAATTAATTTACTTAATTTAAGAAATGAACAGATAACAAATGTTATTTCTATAAAAGAATTTGACGATTTCTTGTTTATGGCAACTAGAAAAGGACAAGTTAAGAAAATTGCTTTGAGCAATTTTTCAAAGCCAAGAGCTTCTGGAATAAAGGCAATTAATCTTCCTGCAGATAATTCAGATGTTTTGATTGGTGTTGAATTAGTTAAAAAAGAACAAGAAGTTTCACTTGCAACAAAGCAAGGAAAAGCAATTAGGTTTAATGAGGCAAATGTGCGTGCAATGGGAAGAGCAAGTTATGGTGTTACTGGCATAAAAATGGGCACTAGTGATGAAGTTGTTAGCTTAGAAATTTTAAATACAGATGCTATTTTAACAATCACTAAAAAAGGATATGGTAAAAGAACAGCTGTTAAAGATTATAGAAAGACAGCAAGAGCAGGAAAAGGAGTAATTAATTTAAAGGTTACAGAGAAAACAGGTAAAGTTGTTAATGCTGTCTCTGTTAATGATGGTGATGGAATAATAATTACTACAGCAAAAGGGATTGTCATAAGAACTTCTTTGAAAAACATTAGGGTCATGGGACGTGCTACACAAGGAGTTAGAATTGTGAAACTTCAGCAAGGAGATTCTGTAACAGATGTTATAAAGGTTGCTGATAAGGATCTTAATGGGGAATGATTTCTTATTACCTAAATATTTACTCTTATTTGAATTTTATTTTTATATGGAAGGATTAGAAGGTAAATTGAATGTGCAAGTTGTAGGTTATGTAAAAGATTTTACCTCTAAAATGGTTGAACTATCTATTGAGAATTATTTATTAGAATTATTTGGAAAGCGGTATATGAAAGGATTTAGAAAAGAATACCAGTAACTGCAGAAACAAAAGATGTGCAATCCATAGACATATGTCAGTAGCTTATACACGTCAGAAACAAAAGAATAAATTTAAAAAACAGTTTTTCCATGATATTTTTTTTGGTTTCTAACAAGCTTACTAATCCCTGCTCCCATAACAAAAGCAATTGTAAATGTAATAGCTAGACCGAAAACCATACTAATAGGGCTAAATTCAAGATCAATAAAGGATTTTAATAAAAAATATCCCATTGCATCTTCTATTTTCTTTATTATTCCTCCAACACCCAATTCTACTAAAACATAAAGTACAAAATTATAAATTACTAAAGCAAGTATCCCCATAAATCCATCTGCAATCCAAAATGGAATTTCTAATTTCTTCTTTACCATCTTCCTCTTTTTATAGGGATAGGAATTGAATTATTTATTTAAATGTTTCCTAAAGAATAATTTGTATGCGCGGGGCACATTGATTTATATTCGCACCAATTACAAAGAATAGACTTATTAGAGGGAAAAATTGTAGCTGATTCTATTTGTTTGATTAAATTAATTATTTCTTTTTTTAGTTCTTCAAGTTGTTGATTTGTTCTTTTTGATTGGATTTTTGTATTGTGTGCAAGATAATGCCATACTAGGTTAACTTGTTTTTCTTTTCCAAATAAATCTTTTATTGCAATTGAATAGAGTGCAAGTTGCCTATCATTATCTACACTTTCTTGTGTAGGCAGATTATTTGCTGTTTTATAATCATGAATTTCATATTCATTATTATCTAAATTATAAACTAGCCGATCTATAAATCCTATTATTTCATATTCATTATTTTCTCCAAGCTGTATTCTTATTCTTTTTTCACATTCAAGTGTATTATCTTTGAAAGGTTTGTGTTGCATATAATAATTTACTATAAATCCCACTCCTTTGTTAAAATAATCTTTTTCTGTTAATTCTTTTTTTACAATTTTTATTTTATGATCATAGTTATCTTGCCAAATATTTGAATATATTGTTATTAATTCATCTATTGAAGGAGTTCTGCCTGTTTTTATTTCTTGATATAAATATTCTAATACTTCATGAACAACAAAACCCAATAATGCTTCAATTGATTTTTCAGGAATTTTTATTCTATCTATATAACGGTATTTATATTTCAGAGCACATTGTTCAAATGTATTAAGTTTAGAATGCGAATATCTCTTTTTCATTAAGCATTAAAAAAATTAAAGGTTATAAATTTTATTGATATGGGTTATTTCTTGTTTTTTCTCTTTAATCTTTTTTCAATTTCTTCAAATTTCTTTTTGTTATTCATATCAAAAATCTTTTCTAAGAAAAGTATTGCAGGGAAAATTACTACAAGAGTTATGATTAATCCTTCAAAGGTTAATCTTTTTATTTGAGAAGCATCTAAATCAAAAAAAATTCCATGGATTATTGAAGCAATTGAGACAAGGATAGCAAATACAAATAAGATTAAAATTTGTTTTTTTAATAAATGAAAACCCTCCATATAAAAGGAGAGTATTTTGACTATAAAAATTATTTGTTTTTTAGATGGTATTCTCCATAAGGGTCAAAAAAAGTAGTCATTTGCATATCAATAACATCAGTTCTTCCTTTTTCTTTTGCTAATTTATAAACTGACATGTTTCTTTTTTTAGCTCCAATTGTAATCTCTTCTTTTGTTTGAAAAGTATCATAAACTGATCCTCCTAGGATACTAATCCCTCCAGAGAGAATTAAACCTAAAGCAACTTTTTCTATTATTTTTTTCATATAAAAGTATTTCAAGCTAGGTCTTTTTAAGGATTATTGTAATCCATCACAACTAAGAGTAATCAATTTGAGATTTATTCTTCACTTTCATCTTCAACATCATTAGCTAAAAATCCCCACCAAGGATTTCTAAACTTGGTTATTTCCCCTGTTTCTGCATCTACATTAACTCTTGCTTTTTCTCTTACAGGAAAAATCCAGAATAATCTAGCTTTCTTTTTTGTTTTAACTTCATAAATAGCATCTTCTGTTAATTCGATTTCATCACACTCACATGTTCTTTGTTTTATTCTTTGTCTTATTTTTTCTTTAACTTGGTCTGGCATTATTTTAATTTCTTTTGTTTCATTTCCTTTAAACACGCCGTAAGTTTTGTTATTATGGTGGTATAGTATTACATTTGTAGACATATTTGTGTCTTTAACTTTAATAATAATATTTCCTGAATTTCCTGCATAAACTGTCATTTCTCTTCCACTATCTAGTGTACATTTCATAGTAGAACCTGTGCAAGTGCATTCTTCAGCACATTCTTGGCCTGTTTTTGCTTCAAATTTCAATCTATGTTTTTCTTGAATAGTTTCTTTAAGTTGTTTACAATTGTCATTATCTATTATTTTTACTGTAAATGCATCAGAATCAACACACGATTCTCTATCTATATAGGTATTCCAAGAATATGTTTCTCCTTTTTTCGTCTTTGTTCTTTTACAACATACTTTATCTTTTTCTTCTTCAGTTTCTTTTAGAATACAAAGTCCAACATCACATTCATAATCTTCATCACAATCTTCATCTTCTGTACATTCATTAACTACTTCATTTAAAACACAAACCCCATTTTCACATTCTTTTTCTCCAGCACAATCGGCAGTTGTAGAACATTCATTTCCAATGCCATTTCCTTCGCAAAATCCAATCACTTCGCAATCAGAAGTACATGATGCAAATACAGGGGTAAGCCCTTCTTGACATTCTAATGTCATTTCATTGCATGTATCCCCCAAACAACATTTATTGTTTGTGGAGTCAGGTTCACAAATTGGCTCTGCTTCATTACATTTTTCACCATACCAAAATCCTCCCATATCTGTACAATTAGTTTCCCCTAAACATACTACTACATTTTCAGTAGTACAATTTCCATCAATTGAAGCAGGAACTAAAGCAATTAAGAATAAGGTTAAGCATAAAAATGCCCCAGACATCAATTCTTTTTTCATGATATAAACTAACCTTTTTTATTTATAAACTTTACTACAAATCAAACTCTTTGATAAAATCCGATTATGTTTGAATATTTTTTTAAATATCTTTGGCCTTTTTCTGTTATAGATATGACTTTTGCATTTTTTTCTGTTTTTCTTTTTATTACTAAGTGCTTTTCTATTAATTCATTAAAATATTTTGAAAATCTTTGGGACGAGAGATTTAATTTTCTAATTAAGAGGGTAATTTTAGTAGAATTATGATTGTTTTGTGTTATTTTTAACATGTCTTTAATTATTTCTAATTTATTTCTTTTTATTTTAACTTCCTAGTTTTCTTAGAATTTTATACAAAATTGCTAGAAATATGCTTATTGAAGCGAGATAAATAATTAGTTGGATAAATTGAAAAAATGATAGCACTAGAATGTCAAATATACTTACAATCCAAAAGACAAAAAGGATTTTTTTAATTTAAAAATAGACTTTGGATGTATATTTTGGGTTTATTCAATTATTTCACCAAAGCCGATTAATCTCCAGTGATTGTTTATGTTTCTGGCAATACCAACATTATCCCCTTTCATTGCAACTATAGGTATATTAAGTAAGAGTTTGATCTCATCATCTTTTATTGTTTCAATTGTCCCCACAGTAATTGTTGTGCTGGCATTCAACATCAACATTTCTTTTGTTTTAAGAGGTTCAACCTTTCTTTTTTCTTCTGTTCCTAACACTTCATCGAAAAGTTTTGATTTTATTGTTATATTATGGCTAATTTCTGGAAGTCTATTTGTTGTAGAAACTAAGCTTCCTGTTAATGAATCTGTTTTTGTTAAAAATGGGTCTAATTCTGTTTCAATTGAAATACTTGCTCCTGGAAGAATTTCTTTAACTGATTTACTTCCTTTGTATAAAGAGAGAATTTTTGTTGTTAATGTTTGATAAGTTGTTTGATTAGCTTTTTTTATACTTAAACCGGGTTTGATTTCTAATTCATCTCCAATTTTTAATTTTCCTTTTTTCAATATCCCCCCCAACACTCCGCCCCTTAGATTATTTATTTCTGTTCCTGGTTTGTTAATATCAAAACTTCTTGCTATTAAAAATATTGGAGCAGTATTTGTTTCTCTTTTTGGAATTTCAAGTTTACAAAGTTCTTCTAATAATAAATCTATATTTACTCCTTGTTGCGCAGACATGGGGATTATGGGGCAATCTTTACAAATAGTTTTCTTAACAAATTCTTTAATTTCTTTATAGTTTTTTAATGCTTGTTGTTTTGAGACTAAATCTATTTTATTTTGAACAATAATAATATTTTTTATTTTTTTAGCTTGTAATGCCATAAAGTGCTCTTTTGTTTGTGGTTTTACTCCTTCATTAGCTGCAATTACTAAAATTGCTGCATCGATTATTGCGGCTCCAGAAAGCATTGTCGCCATTAGCATTTCATGACCAGGAGCATCTATAAAACTAATATATCTTTGAGCAGTTCCTTTGCCTTGTGTGTTAAAAACTTTACCATCTTTGAAAATGGTTGTATCGGCATAACCTAGTTTGATTGTGATACCTCTTTTTAATTCTTCTGAATGTGTGTCTGTAAACTTACCCGTAAGTCTGCTTAATAAGGTTGTTTTACCGTGGTCTATGTGGCCCACAACTCCAACATTTAGTTCTTGTAGTTCTGTCATGACTTACAATAATAGAATTAGTTTTTAAAGGTTGTTAATTTTTTCTCCAACATAGTCATCATTATATAAATCTGGCAATTCTATTTTACCTGTTAATCCATTGGGGTTTTTTTCATTGTCTTTTTCTTGATATAATTTCCAAGCATATTTGTTATGATTAATATGTTCATTCATATACTCGCCCCAAATTTTACCATCTTTATTATCATATTTAATCCAATGCGCATTATCAAATTTTTTATTTAGATTTTTATTTAGATTACCTTGGTTTTGCTTATATGCTCCAATACTGATTATTCCTACTACTGCGAGCACTATGCTTGTATTTATCAAAAACTTTTTTGTATCCATTTTTTAGATTTTACGGATAATGTGTTATTCTGTATCCTGTTTGCTTAAGCCTTGCGATTTTGAATTCTTCATCTTCATAACAGCTCTGACAATTTTCTCCAGTTAAGCTTATCATTCTGATGTCGTATTCATTTCCACAGGTTTTGCAAATTGGATTTTCTTCTTTGCCGAGGTCTCTTAAATTGTTGGTTTTCATGCTATTTTCATAGAGAATTCACTTATAAAGCTTTGGTTTTTAAGGAAATTATTCTTTTTTAGCTTCTTCTTTTTGGGCTTCTGGTTTAGGAGCTTTAAAAACTTCTTCTAATTTTTTATTGCCTTCTTTAAGAACTTTTAAATTAATTTGGGTAATTGCAGGAGAAATTATTTTTCCTCTGACTGTTTTTCTAAGTTTTAAACCGCCAGGCCTAGTTGTTGAATGCTTTTTTTTACCTTCTCTTCTTGGTCTTTTTTTCATTGCTTTTCCATATTTAAGCAAGACTTTTTTTAATCCAATGCCTTCAACTTCTTTCATTGCTGTAAAACCAGATTTATCACTTGCTCCTGTTATTTCAAACTCATAACCTTCTAAATCAGGAGAAATATCTTTTCCATTTATTTTATCATGAAGTTCTTTTCCAACTATTTCTTCAGCTTCTGTTTCTAATTTGTAAGTTTTTCCGTTTTTTTCTGAAATATTTATTTTAAAGGCCATTTTTTATATGATAATTGCGGCAGTTTTAGTTTATAAGGTCTTTGGTTAAGTTGATAGATTTAAATAATGAATTTTCTTTTTTGGATAATGAAAAAAGAAGATAAACATAAATCAGAAGTAATTAATCTAAATGCAGTTAAAAAATATTATTATATGGGGGATAATGTTGTTAAGGCTGTTGATGGAATTAATCTTCGAGTAAAAAAAGGAGATTTTATTGCTGTTATGGGTCCTAGTGGAAGTGGAAAAAGCACAGTTATGAACTTAATAGGTAATTTAGATGTTCCAACACATGGGGATATTTATCTTGGAGGAGAAAATACATCTTATTTTTCTGAATCTGATCTTGCAGAACTAAGAGGTAAAAGGGTGGGTTTTATTTTTCAGCAGTTTAATTTGATTCCTAATTTAACAGTAAAAGAAAATGTTATGTTGCCTATGGATTTTCAGGGTGTTTCTAAACAAGAAAGAGAAGAAATTGCTAGAGAACTTCTTAGCAAGGTGGGGTTGGGAGATAGAATAGATTTTTATCCTAATCAATTATCAGGGGGACAACAACAAAGAGTTGCAATTGCAAGAAGTTTAGCAAATGATCCTGATGTTATTTTAGCAGATGAGCCTACAGGTAATTTAGATACAAAAACAGGAGAGAAAGTTATATCTTTTTTAAAAGCTCTTAATAAAGAAGGAAAAACTGTTATCATAGTTACACACGATCTTTATGTGGCAAAACATGCGAAGGTTATTTATTGGTTAAAAGATGGCAAAGTAGAAAAGAAAACAAGGAAAAGGAAATAATATGAAATGGTCAACTATTTTTTATTTTCATTTAAAAACCTCAAAAAACGAGGAATAAGAAGCTGGTTAACACTTTTAGGTATTTTTATTGGAATAACTACAGTAATAGCATTAATCACTTTGGGAAGTGGATTAAAAGCCGCTGTTAATGCGCAATTTGGAGTGAGTTCTACACAAGTAATTACAGTTCAGGCAGGAGGGTTAGCTTATGGTGCTCCGGGAAGCGTTGTTGTCACGCCTTTGACAAAACAAGATGCAGAAGCCATTGAAAAGCTAAGTTCAGTAAATATTGCAATCCCGAGAAATATAGAATCTGGGAAGTTAGAATATAATGATATTGTTGCGTTTGGTTATGCTGTCTCGATTATTGAAGGAAGAGAAAAGGAAATATACAAACTACTTGATGTTGAAACAGAAAAAGGGAGTTTATTGAGAAGCGGGGATAGAGGTAAAGTTATGCTGGGATATAATTTAATGAAAGAAGAAACTAATCCTTTTGGAAAAGAAATAGTTCCTGGAAAAAAAGTTTTAGTTAATGAGCAAAAGTTTGAAGTTGTGGGAATTTTAGAAAGACAGGGGAGTTTTATCTTGGATAATGTTGTTTGGATGCTTGATTCTGATTTAAATGATTTATTTGATTATGGAGATGATGTTGGATTAATTGCAGTTGAAGTAAAAGATAAAGATTTAATGGATAAAGCTAAGGAAGATATTGAGAAATTATTAAGAAAAAGAAGAGATGTTAAGGTTGGTGAAGAAGATTTTGAGGTTTCTACTCCTGAAGCTGCACTTGAACAAGTTAATAGTGTTTTAAATGCTATTCAAATATTTATTGTTATAATTGCCTCTATTTCAATTCTTGTTGGGGCAATTGGCATAATCAACACAATGACTACATCTGTACTCGAAAGAAAAAAAGAAATTGGAACTATGAAAGCAATAGGGGCTAGGAATAAACACATATTTTTTTTTTTTTTTGTTGAATCTGGTTTAATGGGCTTGGTTGGAGGCATGATTGGGATTATTATTGGAACTGCAATGGGTTTTGCTGGAATTTCAGCACTTAATAGTTTTTTAGGTTCTACAACCACTCCAGATATTGATGTTGTCTTGATATTCTTTGCTCTTTTAGGAAGTTTTATTGTTGGAGCGGCAGCAGGAATTATTCCGGCAATGAGGGCTGCCAAACAAAATCCAGTGGAGGCTTTGAGAGGATGATATCGACAGAGGCTGTAAAATATTCATTAAGGAATTTAAAGCAAAGAAAAGCTAGGAGCTTTTTTACACTTTTATCTATATTTATGGGAATTACCACAATATTTATTTTTATTAGTTTTGGTTTGGGTCTTTATGCATATATTGGGGAGTTATCAGGAAGCTCATCAGCTGATAAAGTTTTAATTATGTCTAAAGGGTCTGGGCTTGCTGGCTTAGATACAGCCTTTGGATTGACAAAAGATGAAGTTAAAGCAGTTGAAAATGTCCCAGGGGTATTTGAAGCAACTGGATCTTATTTTAAAGCAGCTGAAGTTGAATATAGGGATGAACAAATATATACTTTAATAGGAAGTTATGACCCAAAGGTTCCTTTAGTAATGGAGATTTTTGGAATTCAGCAAAGTGAAGGAAGAATGTTAAAACCAGGAGATGAAAAACATATTTTAGTGGGATATAATTATCAGGTTAAAGATAAGATTTTTCCAGATGCTCTTGATGTTAATAGCAAGATTAATGTAAATGATGTGGATTTTAAGGTTGTGGGTTTTTTAGAAGAAATTGGCAATCCTCAAGATGATGCACAAGTCTTTGTTACAAATGATTTTATGGAAGAAATGTATGATGAAAATCTTTCTTATAATTGGGTGGTGGCTAAAGTTGATTTAAAAAATATTGATGAAGTAAAAGAGAAAATTGAAAAAACTTTGAGAAAAGAAAGAGATTTGGAAGAGGGAAAAGAAGATTTTTTTGTACAGACATTTGATGAAATGATTGAAGGATATTCAAGTGCTTTAGACATAGTTATTGGCTTTGTTGTTTTAATTGCCTTGATTTCTGTACTTGTGTCTGCTGTTAACACTGCAAATACAATGATTACTTCTGTAATTGAAAGAATTAAAGAAATTGGAGTAATAAAATCAATTGGAGCAAAAAATAAAACCATTCTTGGAATTTTCTTATTTGAATCTAGTTTCTTAGGATTTGTTGCAGGAGTCATTGGGGTTTTATTGGGATGGGGATTGAGTGCACTTGGCGGGGCAATATTAAATAATGTAGGTTATGGTTTTTTGCAACCTTCTTTTTCTCCTTGGTTGTTTGTAGGATGTATTGCATTTGCAACAATAACCGGGGCAATTAGTGGAGTTTTTCCAGCATATAAAGCTTCAAAGATAAATCCTGTTGATGCTTTACGTTATGAGTGAGACGTTTTGTTTGGGTGTTGAGAATTATTTTATTATAATTTAGCAGATCCTCTGCGATGAGTCATTCTTTCTCTTTTCTTTTTTTTTCTTCTTCTAAAATACAACCAAAGTGCTCCAACTATTACGACTATAGTAACAATTGTCCATACAGGGTTACTTGGTTTTGGAATTGTGCTTTTGAAATAAAAAGAATCAAAATATACACTTTTTTCAATAGTTCTTCTTACACCAATTGAATCAGTATAAATAATATTGACGTTAATTTCTCCATCTGTTAAATCTGCTTCAAAATCAGCAGTTGTATATTCATTTGAATCTAAATCTCCTACAATCACCCGATTGGCTCCCACAATATTAATTTTTTCTTGTTTAGGAATTTCTATTGTTAAAGCTTCTACATCTGTTTCTTCAATATTTAAGATTTCGATTGTTAGTTCGTTTGTAGCATATGAATAGTCTTTAATATGAAGTTCAAAATCTGCACGAGAATCTTTTATTTCAATTTCAAATTCTTCAGCGAGTTTAGAATAATCTGTTTTTCCTGGCCAATATTCTAGTTTTAGTTTGTTTTCCCCCTCTATCGCATTCTCATCAACCCTTATTTTGTAGGGAATATTCCAATAAGAATTATACCAGGTTGTAAATGTGTTTTGTTGTGCAGCTTTTACTGTATTTGTACTATCTAATGAAAAAGGGTATTCTGGAATTAACTGTGCTCGCGCACCCTCACAAGTAGGGTTTTCTACTCCTATAATTTGAAACACTACTTTGACATATTCTCCTGGCACAGCAGGATAAGGGTCTTGATTAATTATTTCTGCATCTAATTGACACTCTTCTGCACTAATAAAGATAAAACTAGCTAAAAATAATACTAGAATTACCACTAACCTCTTTTTCATGATAGTAAATAGTTTTTTTTATTTTTAAACCTTCACATTATTGTCCCCAGTCAGCTTTTTGTTGTCTTTTGATTTCGGCAATTTCCTGCAAAAGTTTTATTTCATTTGGAGAAAGTAAATCTTTATTTTTTTTGAAACTTTTAAATTGTGCTTCTGTAATATTTGAATAAAGAAAATCTTTGTCTTTTATTTGCCTTTCATAATTTGTTCCTGGAATTGAAATAGCAACCTCCATGCTTTCTGTTGCTTGGTCAATAGATTTATTTTCTGATTGAATATTTTTTATTCTTCCGACTTTTTCTGCTTTTTTGTTTATAATGGGTAAATTGGAAATTAATTTCCCTGTTTCAACTGCAACACCGAATACTGCGGGTTTTGTGTTTCTAAAAACATATTGATGAAGAATTTTTAATTTGCAAAGTGTTGTTAATTTCATTAATCTCTTTTTTTCTATTTCTTTTCTTTTTTCTATTCTAAATTCTGTTGTGTTTTCTATTAGCTTGTAAATTACATTATCTGTTAAGACTTTAATATTTGAGGGGATTTTTCCTATGTCTTCATCTATTGAAACATTAAATCCCACAACTAGTGCATCTAATTCATTTATATCTAAGTTGGCTTTGGCAGAAACAATGTCTGTTTTATTTATGTTTCCTATTCCTGCCTTTACAACCGGAACCTTGTTTTGTTTTAATAAGGTTAAAAGAGCTTCTAAACTTCCCAATGAATCTGCTTTGGTAATTATTCCTTGTTTTTGTGTTTGAATATTTTCTGAGATTTCTTTTTTAAACATTTCTTGTATTTGTTTTTTGTTTTGTTTAAATTTAACAAAAGGCATTCCAGGAAGAATATCTGCTTTTTCTATTAATTGCATTCTTAATCCTGTTGAAGCTTGTGCTTTTGACTTTGGTTTAAATTTTGCACACAAAGGCTGGATTTCTTCAAGAATTCTTATTTTTGTTATTATTGGTGTGCCATCAAAACTTGCTACTGCTATTTCATCTGTTTTAGCAAGTTCTCCATCATATAAAATAGATTCAATATAGTTTGTTGATTTTTCTTTTTTAATCTCTAACATTACACCTTTTGGTTCTTTTCCTAGCTCTAACTTATTTTCTAAGTACTTTTGACTTACCCCACAAAGCATCATTATTAATTCAGGTATTCCTTGTTTTGTTCTTGCTGAAGTTGGCACAAGAGCTATTTTTTGTGTGAAATCTTTTATATTAAAGAATAAGTCTGCATCAAAACCATGACTATTTAATGAACCAATTAAGGTCATGTATCTTTCATCAAATACTTGTTTTACATTTTGTGGTTGCGATTCAATGCTTTCTTGTAGAGGCATATCTTTATCTGTTCTCCACCCAGAAATATTGTCAATTTTATTTAAGGCAATCATAAAAGGAGTTTTATTGTGTTTTAATATTTGAATTACTTCTGCTGTTTGAGGCTTTATTCCTTCATTTATATCAATCACAAGGACAGCTAAATCTGCTAAACCCCCTCCTCTTTTTCTTAGATTAGTAAATGCAGCATGGCCCGGGGTATCTATAAACAAAAAACCTGGGATATTGAGCTTTATTCCTGATTTATCAATTAAAGGGCAGGCATTTTTTAATTGATTCATAGGATATAAAGTAAATGAGATCTTCTGTGTTATTCCTCCTGCTTCTCCTTCTTGGATACAGCTGTCTCTAAAACAATCAAGGATAGATGTTTTTCCATGATCCACATGTCCACAAACTGTTACAATTGGTTGTCTAATTTTCATAAATATCTGAATATAGTATGTTTTTTAAAGGTTAAGATATAGGCATTTTCATGAAATATACACTTGAACAACTTAATGAAAAATATGATCTAGAATTAGGTAAAGTTGTTTCAAAGATCAAATCTAGCAAGGCAAAGTTGGTTTTATTACAATTTCCAGATGGATTAAAACCTTATGCAACTGCTGTTGTTGATTATTTAGAAACTAAAGTTAATTGTGAGTTTTTAATTTGGTTGGGAACTTGTTTTGGAGCATGTGATACTCCAAATTTAGGAAAAGAACTTGAGAAAAAGATTGATTTGGTGGTTATTCAATTTGGTCATAATGAAATGATGCCTGAATTATAAACAATTTAAAATTACATTTGTTCCAGGAAGCCAAGCATATTCTTCGTTAAATTCGTTTTTTATAATCACTAAATCTCTTTTATAATTTGAATAGTCTTTTGAGTTTTTTATCTTGCCTTTTCCTACTGTAATTTGTAAATCATATTCATCAATAAGTTCAAAAAAATTTTGCAGTGTTCTTTTCTTATTTCCAAATAATGCTTTAAGATTTTTCATTTCTATAGGGGGGAAAGGTGCTTTTTAATAATTTATATTCTATTTTATAACCACCCCATTAGTAGGGCTAGACCTACTAAGAATAATAATATTCCTGCAATTAAATGCAGGTATTTGATGTTTCTTTCTTTCCATCCAGAAACTTCTTCTACTCTAGCAAATCCCTTGTATATTAATCCAACAATAATTAACATTGGTAAGACAAAGATTATATTATAATATAATAACCAAGGCAGTGCAAAGAGAATCCCTAACTCAGATAATAATCCTGATGCTACGATGTAGGGTCCAATTGTACACGGGAGTAAGAAGAGGGTTATTAAGAATCCAATAATAAATGCTCCTTTTGGGGAGGTTGCTTTTTGAGTTATTTTTTTAACTTTTGGACGCATAAAAATTGGCATTTCTGTTGCAATGCCTCCGGGTTTATACATAAAAAAATCTTTAATATTTAATGCACCAATAACCATGGCAAGCACTGCTAAGACACTATAGATAATACTTGAATTTTGTCTTAAAATCTCTGCAAATACTTTAAAGAACTGAATAATGACTATACCATAAAACAAATATCCAATAAAAACAGAACTAACAAATGCCAATCCTCCATAAAGGACTTTTTTTCGTTTATCTGGATTTTGGATTAAAATAGTTACAAGAATCATTGTTAAGATTGCAATAGCGCACGGGTTGATAGAGTCTGCTAAAGCAAGTGTAGTGAGTTTCCAAAAACTAAATATTTCTGCTATTTTAACACCCTGTAAGTTCTTTTAATTTTTCAACTGACTGGATCCGTTCATATTTTTCTCCGTGAATAACCCATGTTGGAATAGAACCTATTCCTGAACATTTTTCTCTTTCATAGAAACAATCAACAATATTTAGATATTTTTTATTTTCCCCAAACATTTCCTTTTGATCTTCACAATGGGGGCAGCCTAATTGAATATATAAAACTGAATTTTCTCCAATACATTTTACAACTTCTTTATCTGTAACAGGTTCGGGTTTATTTAACATAATTAATAAAGCGAAAATAATTACTGCTAAAATAATCACAATTGTTATAGTATTTGCCTTTTTCATAACTACTATTATTAAAATATTCTTTTAAATCTTTTGATGGAACTAGTTACAAGGGGATTTATTTTGAATTTTAATTTTCTAGTTTTAATTTTTCATATGTACTAGATGCAGCAGTTGCGCCTTCACCACAAGCAGTTATAACTTGTTTTAGTGAATTATTTGTTATATCCCCCACTGCAAAAACCCCTTCTATAGATGTTTTTTGTTTTTTATCTGTAACAATATATCCTTTTTCTGTCTTTAAACCCAGTTGTTTTGAAAAGGTTTCATCTGGGACATATCCTATTTCAACAAAAATTCCCTCAAGTTCTAAAGATTTATTATTTTTTAATTTAATTCCTTTAACTGAATTTTCTCCATAAATTTCAGAAACTTCTGAGTTAAATATGCTTTCGATCTTCTTTTCTTTTTTTAATTGGCTAATCCAAGCAGGATCTGATTTAGAAAAACTATCTTTTCTGTAAATAATATAGACTTTTTTAGCATGTTCTGCTAAAAGCAATGCGGTAGTAATTGCTGAATTTCCTCCCCCGATTACGGCAACTTTTTTATCTTTAAAAAAATAAGCATCACATGTGGCACAATAACTTACCCCTTTTCCTAAGAATTTATTTTCTCCTTGAATATTTAGTTTTTGTTTTTTTCTTCCTGTTGCAAGAATAATTTTTTTTGATTTGTATTCTTCTTTATTTGTTTTAATAGTGAAATTATTATTTATTTTTTTTATTTCTATTACTTTTTGTGATTTAATTTCCCCCCCTAATTCTTTAACATGTTTTGACATTTGTTGAGTTAATTCAAACCCGGTTATGTTATTTTGTGTTGGAAAGTTACAAATTTTGTGTGCTTCTGAAATTGCCCCCCCTTCCAATTCCCCAATAACTAAGAAATTAAGATTATATCTTGCAGCATAAATTGCACTAGTTAATCCTCCAGGACCACTTCCGATAATCATTAAATCATATTTTTTCATTATATCAACAGTGAGGAATAGGTACCCTTGTAAAATTTAATTTTATTAACTGATAATTTCCTGAATAGATTTGGGTAATTCCTGATTGGTTTTTACTTATTAATAACTTTTTATTTTCTTTTAACATTTTTTTAACCCTCAATACCTTGCGCTTTAGTGTAGGGTTATTCATTCTTACTTTTTTCAATTTTTATGGCTTTCCCTTTAATTATGGCTTCAGAGATTTTTTTTCTTGCTGATTTTAATATTCTTGAGAGGGTTGGTTGAGAAATATGCATTTTTTGTGCTGCTTGTTCTTGAGGAATTTCTTCTAAATCAATTAATCTTATTGCTTCAAATTCATCTATTGTTAAGAGGTTTTCTTCTAATTGTTTCATTCTTATTCCTCTTGGTTTGAAGTAATAAGAATTAGGGTTTCCTCTAATTCTTCTTTTGATACATGGACGTGGCGACATTTTTATTGATTTTCTTCTTTTGAGAGGTTTTCTAATTGCATTTGTCTAAAGTTTCTTCCTTGACCCCTTCTACCACCTCTTCCAAAACCACAACCACAAGGAATTCCTCCTCTACCGCGGCCATAAATGACTTCT
>JAFCFX010000008.1 GCA_017608405.1 Candidatus Pacearchaeota archaeon
GAGAAAAAATTTATTAAAATTATTGATCATGTTAATGAATTAATCGAAGCTATTGCTCCTGAAGGATATAAAGAAAAATGGAAAGTTGGTGTTGGTGAAGGAAGTGTTGCATTTGGCAGTGCATTCAATAATTGGGCTTTGAGTTTTCCATATATGAAAGAAAAAGGAATAACTTTCAAAGATATTATTGAGGCTTATCAAGGAACCGATCAAGAAATTGTAAATAAGGTAAAAGAATTAGCTAAAAAAGCCCCATTGCATGAAGTTATTTTGGCAATGACTGTTAAACATCATCCAGATCCTGTTGAAGCTCAAAAATACAGGATTCCAAAGATCTGGCATGGAGATCTTGATTCACAAACAGGGAAAGATTTGATAAATTGTAATGTAAAAGGAGAGGTCGCATTTGTTCCTATTAAAATTGTTGTTGATAAACATGCAGGAGAAGTTGCTGCAGGAAGGCTATTTTCAGGAACATTAAAACAAAGTGATGAAGTTTATATGAACCTTGCAAAAAGAAACACAAGAATTCAGCAAGTATCTGTCTATAAAGGTGCTCAGAGAGTTGTTGTTGATGAAGTTAGTTCAGGAAATATCGTGGGGGTTGTTGGGTTGAAAGATGTTTTTGCTGGAGAAACAGTCAGTAAAGAAAAAATAGAACCTTTTGAAGCAATTAAACATTTATTTGAACCTGTTGTCACAAAATCTATTGAAGCAATAAAAGCAGCTGACTTGCCAAAACTAGTTGATATTTTAAAACAAATTGCAAAAGAAGACCCTTCTATTAAAATAGAAATTAATGAACAAACTGGGGAAAGTTTAATGTCTGGTATGGGAGAATTGCATTTAGAAATCATAGAAGATAGAATAAAGAGTGAAAAGGGATTAGAAGTAAAAACTTCTCCTCCAATAGTTGTTTATAGAGAAACTGTTGAAAAACAAGGGCCTTCTATTGAAGGGAGAAGCCCAAATAAACACAATTCCTTTTATATTGAGGTTGCTCCATTAGAAGACAATATTTATGAGGCAATCAAATCTGGGGATTTGCCTGAAACAAGAGTAAAGAAAAAAAGTACTGTTGTTGCAGATGCACTTTCTGCTTTGGGTTGGAGTGGAGACGAGATAAGAAATGTTAGAGATATTTACAAGGGAAATATTTTTCTCGATGAAACACGGGGAGAAGTTCATATCGGGGAGGTCATAGATATGGTGTTGGATGCTTTTGAGATGGTTATGGATCAAGGCCCATTGGCAAGAGAGCCATGTAGCAAAATGAAGGTTTCTCTTATTGATATAAGACTTCATGAAGACGCTATTCATAGGGGCCCTGCACAAGTTTATCCTGCTGTAAGAGAAGCTATAAAAGGGTCAATGAAAAAAGCTAATGCAACTTTATTAGAGCCTCTGCAAATCCATTTAATTGAAGTTCCTGACAAATTCATGGGAACAATTACAAAACTAGTTGGGGGCAAAAGAGGCCAAACACTTAATGTTAATCAAGAAGGTAGTAATGCTGAAATAGAAACTAAACTACCTGTTGCAGAAATGCTTGGATGGTCAAACGACCTACGTTCAGCTACAGAGGGTCGCGGAAGTTCAAGTTTAAAAGACCAGTTATTTGAAAGGATTCCGGCAAGTATTCAAAATGATATTATTAAGAAGATAAGAAGTAGAAAAGGTTTAGCTGAGAACCAGTAGAGTATAATAATTCTTTTAAATGCTTTAAAATTCAATTTTTTATGTATAATAATCACTATAATTTAATTCCATTGGTTGAAGAAAATAATCAAATAATTAGACTTGATAATAACTCTAAAGTTGATAAAAAAAATCTTGTTGTTTTAATTACCCCCCCCAAAAATGATTACTAAGATGTGCAATTTTGATGAATTAGAAAAAGGAGAATTTAGAGACTTGGAAAATGTTCCCAAGGAAACAAATGCTTTATTAATAGGTGAATATGTTTGTAATATTGAATATGAAGAACAATATCCTGTTTCTTATTGTCATATAAATTCTTAAATAAAAACACTTTTCACTCCTGCATTAATACAGAATTGATGTCAAATTTACACTATATCAATACACTCACCATCATCAATATAGCAAAGATTAATGCAAACCAAGCAAAATTAATTTTCTTAGATAATCTCATTAAGAAACCAATTGTGAGTAATCCAAATACAAAACTTGCGAGTAGGCCATAAATTGCTGTTGAAGTAAATGTGAAGTCGTTTATGTTGAGAAAAATATTACCTATTAATACAATCGGTATGCTCATGAGAAATGAGAGTTTAAGTGCTGTTGTATCATTAAATTTTCTAAGTAATAAAGCTGAAACAGTCATGCCTGATCTTGATAATCCTGGGAGGGCTGCAATAGCTTGAACAAAACCTAAAATAACAGAATCACTTTTCTTAAGATCTTTAGCTTTTTTTAAAGATCTTTTTTTAGCTCTTATTTGGACAATTCCAGTAAATAATAATAAAATACCGACGGCAAAGGTGATGGTTCTTCCTGTAATTTCAATATATTCAAAATAATAAAAAATTCTTATTAATATAAATCCTAAAATGCCACTAATTATTGTTGAGATAGTTAAAAACTTTAAAACATTTTTATCTTCTAGTTTAGATTTTTTATAAGTAAATAAGGTTTTTATTAATCTAGATATTTCTTTTCTTAGATAAACAATTGCAGCAAGAGAAGTACCTAGATGAAAAAATAAAGATGTTGTGACAAGTGTTGATACAGAAGTTATATTAAAAAAATTAGCAAGAATCAAAACCAACATCCCACTAGAACTAATTGGTAACCATTCTGTTATTCCTTGAACAGCTCCAAGAATTAATTGTTGGATAATAGTTAATTCCATTATGAAATTTAATAAAAAAGAGTATAAAAGCATTGTGAAGACTAAATCATAAATATAGATGAAATTGTTAAAGGAGATAAAGTTATTATTAAAGCAGGCACTTCAAAGCTAATTAAGTGTAAAGAATAACTTCTAATCAATCCGTTATCACTTTTTAGTAACATTTATAAATATGTTTTTTATCTGGATTTCATGACAATTAGAAATGGATTAGCAAAAGTGCTTTCTGCAGGTGCAGTGGGGTGGGCTTATTCAGAACTTGCTCCAAAAATAGTAACACCCTTAGCTAACTCTATTAGTGATGTTGCAGCAGAAGCTGCTCAACCAATTGTTGGAGAATTTATATTAGACAAAGGACCTGAATTTTTAGGATATGCAACCCTTTTTGCAGCTACTGCTTATGTATATCAAAATATAACAAGAGCGCTTGGAGGACGTGCTTAACAATTTATTAAACAAAAGATTTATAAACTAATTTTTTTATTATAAATTATTAGAAAATTCTTAAGGAATTTTATTACATTACAATGGCTAAGCTGAAATGGAGACATTTCGCATAAACCATTTATTCAAAAACAAACAAACGAAAAATGGCTAAAGAAAAACCAAACATGAACGTCGTGTTCGTTGGACACGTTGACGCTGGAAAATCAACAATAGTTGGAAGAATGCTATTCGACACTGGTGCTGTTCCTGAACAAGAAATGAAGAAACTTAGAGACGAAGCTGAAAAACATGGTAAAGCCGGTTTTGAATTTGCTTATGTCATGGATAAGATTAAAGAAGAAAGAGAAAGAGGAGTTACTATTGATCTAGCTTATAAGAAAATTGTAACTCAAAAATTTGAAATCACAATCATTGATGCTCCTGGTCACAGAGACTTTGTTAAGAACATGATTACTGGAGCTTCACAAGCAGATGCTGCTTTCTTGGTTATTGCTGCTCCTGCTGGAGTACAACCACAAACTACAGAACACTTATGGCTTTTGAGAACAATGGGTGTTAAGAATATCTGTGTTGCAGTAAATAAAATGGATGCTGTAGAATATAGTGAAGATAAATTCAAGAAAGTTCAAGAAGATGTTGACAAGCTATTAACACAAGTAGGAATTAAACCTTCAGCTTATATTGCTTGCTCTGGATTAAAAGGAGATAATATTGCTAAGAAAACAGATAAAATGGCTTGGTATAAGGGTCCAACAGTTTTAGAACAATTTGATCAATTCCCTGTGCCAGAATTACCAACTAACTTACCAATGAGAATGCCTGTCCAAGATGTTTATGAAATTACAGGTATTGGAACAGTTCCTGTAGGTAAAATTGAAACAGGAATTATGAAAGTTGGACAAAAAGTTAAAGTTTTACCAGGAAGAACAGGAGAAGGAATTTCAGGTGAAGTAAAAACAATAGAAGCTCACCATGAACAACTTCCAGAAGGTCTTGCTGGAGACAATGTTGGAATTAATATTAGAGGAGTAGGTAAAAAAGATATTGCAAGAGGAGATGTTATTTGTGACGCCTCTCAACCAATCCCAATTGTCGAAGAGTTTGTGGCTCAAATTGCAGTAATTAATCATCCAACAGTTTTAGCTAAAGGATATACTCCTGTATTTCACATTCACACAGCTCAAGTTCCATGTCAATTTATTGAACTTATTGAGCAAATCGATCCAAAAACAGGACAAGTTATTAAAAAAAATCCTGATTTTTTGAAAAATGGTGACGTTGCTAAAGTTAGAATTAAACCACAAGGCCACTTATGCCTTGAGACTCAAAAAGACAACCCATTTACATCTAGATTTGCTGTGAGAGACGCTGGTGCTACTGTAGCTGCAGGTGTTTGTGTTGAAATTACAAAGAAGAAGTAAGAAAAAGTAAGTTAATTCTGCACTTCAATAATTCTTATATACTTAATATTTGTCTAAAAATCATGTTACATAAAGGTATGAAAAAGCATGAAATTGATGAAGCACTCGAAGAAAAAGGGGATTATGTTCAGATAGATCATTTGACAAAACTATCAAGAGAAGAATTGCCTTTGGATATTAAGAAATTTGTTTATGTTAAATTAGCAGATATTTATGAGAGAAAAGGTATTTTTGCAAATGCTGCTAAAATATATGATAACATGGCTATAGTTGCTATTGCTTTTTCTGAAAAAATAAAATATTATGTCAGGAGTGCTGAATTATATATTAAAGCAGGGATATTTGATAAGGTAGATGAGGCTATGAAGAAGGCAATGAATGAGGCAAATTCCTTTGAAAAGCAAGATATTTATTTTACTATTAAAAATCTATATCAAAAACAAGCAGAAATATATGATAATCAATTTAAGAGAAATAATGCAGCCAAGATTTATGAAAAATTATTAGAAATGAACATAACAGAATTAGAAAGAAAAGAAATTACAAAGAAACTCATTGGACTATATGATCGGCTTGGAAAATTCAATGAAAGTCGAAGACTTTCTAGTTTAGGGATATGAAAAAAATAATTGGTATTGGTGGCTCAGTTATAAAAACAAACATTGGAGAAGATTTAAAGAAAAGAATAACTGACATAGAGATGATAATGTTTAATGGCGGAGCTTTGTTTCATGATTTTCAATTAGCATTAGAAGGTTATACTTCAGTTCCGATTAAAGAATTAACAAATTCACTTAAAAGAATAGAAGATTCAAGTTTATATTTATGGGACTGGTTAAGAGAAAAAAAACAAGCCCCAGAAAACTCTCTTGTTAAAGTTTGTGAAGATAATAAAATTCCTGTTCTTTTATTCACTGGATTAGGTTGTGATTATTGGCACTTGTTTGATGATGATTGGGGATTAATAGGAAAAAGAAGTAAACAAGACTTTGAAATATTGAAAAAAAGATTCAATAAAAAAACTTTTCATTACATTAATATGGGTTCTGCAGTAGTACATCCAGAAGTATTTTTAAAAGCAATACAGGGAGTTAAACATAAATTTAGAGCAGATGTTGTAGATTTCTTAGATATGTATAGGCCAAGAACAAGAGTGGCAATTCATGGAGAATATTATAAAATGGATTTTAAACAATACATGGAAAATGAATTTGTAATAAAAAACTAAAATCCAACCATCAAAAGCTTTAAAAACTCATCATAATTTTAATTAATATTAGGAAAATATCATTGAATTTATTATCATAGATATCACATTCACTTTACAGCATTTCATGCTTTTCAGAGAACGAAAGTATACTAGGTATTTTTCTATATAAAATCATACGATTTTATCAAATTAAATGGAGAAAAAATAACAATGGCAAAAATAAGTCCAGTATCAATTAAGTATATGATACATGCGAATTTTACAGCCGAAGGTGCATTAGAAAAACCTGATGTAATTGGAGCTATTTTCGGGCAAACAGAAGGTTTGCTTGGGACAGATCTAGAAATGAGAGAATTACAAAAAGAAGGCAAAATCGGTAGAATTGAAGTAGAAATAGAAAGAAATGACAAAAGAACCACAGGAACTATTAACATTCCTACTGCCTTAGATCAATCAGAAACCACTTTAATTGCAGCTGCAATAGAAACAATAGAAAGAATTGGACCAAGTGATTCTGAAATTGAAGTTGAAAGAATTGAAGATGTTAGGGGAAGTAAAAGAGATTACATTGTTGAAAGAGCTAAGAAATTAATGAAAGGTATTGAAGGCTCTACAGATTCAAGAGAAATTTCAAATGAAGTCAAAGATGCTGCTAAGATGGCAGAAGTCTCAGAATATAGTGAAGAAAAACTACCATGTGGAGATCTTTCTGGCAATGAAATAATTGTTGTCGAAGGAAGAGCAGATGTTTTGAATTTAATGAGAAATGGTGTTAAAAATGTAATTGCTATGAATGGAACAAAACTTCCAGAATCAATTGCAAAACTAGGCAATGAAAAGAAATTAATTTTGTTTGTTGATGGGGACAGGGGTGGAAAATTAATTATTCAAAATGTTACTGACAATGCTAAAATAGCATATATTGTAGTGGCTCCTGATGGAAAAGAAGTTGAAGAATTAACAGGTAAAGAAATTCTTGCAAATTTGAGAAAGAAAGTTAGTGTTGATGAGTTTTTAAGTGGGGGAAAGGATTCAAGAAAGTTTGGTAAAAAAGAAACATCAAAAGATCTTGAATTAAGTGCTGAAAACAAATCAAAATTAAAGGAACTTTCTAACTCAAATCAAGGCACAGGAAAAGCAATTCTTTTAGATGCATCTTTAAATGAAATTAAGAAGATTTCAGCAAAAGGATTGGGGGGAACACTTAAGAGAATTAATGCAAAACCATCTATAATCGTAATTGATGGGATTGTTACTGATTCAACAATTAAGGCTGCAGAAGACGCAAGGTGTCAAGTTATTGTTGCTAAGAACTTTGCAACAACAGACACAAAAATTAAATTATTAAGTTTATAATGGGGGGGCAAAATCCCTCTTTTTTCTTTTTTTTATATACCTAGTAGCACATTTAACCAGGTGTTACTAACACTTAGTACTATTGTAACTTCATAATTACAACACTACCATAAAGTTTATAAACGATTTTGAGCACTTTTAGACTACATAAAACTAAGTTTTATGCAATTAAATAAATTTAAAATGAAAGAAAAAATGAATGCAAAAAACCTTTTGGTTTCTTTTATAACAGCCGCAATCATTTTAATGTCATTTGCAAGTGTTAGTGCTACTGACTTAACTTCTGACCTTAGTGTGAAAGTTGATGGTAGTTATGCTACAGATATCACTTTTAACGATGAAGTTGAATTTGGTAATCCAGTTCTTATTGCTGGTGAAAGTGTTACTGTAAAAGTATATTTCACAAGTGATGTAGATGATAAAGATGTAACTGTTACAGCTACTCTTGATACTGGAAAAGAAAAGTTTGAAGCAGAAACTTCTTCATTTAGAGTTGCTGAAGGTGGCTCTTATAAGAAGACTTTAACTCTTGAAGTTCCATATGAACTTAAAGATGAATTATCAGACTTTGCTGCACTTGAAATTGAGATTGAAGGAACAGATTTTGATTACAGTGAATCATATGAATTAGTTGTTGAAAGACAACAATATGAAACAACTGTTAAATCACTTAACTTACCTTCAAGTGTTGATGCTGGTGAAACTTTTGCTGTAGATTTTGTGATTAAAAACACAGGATACTATGACCTTGATGACATGTATGTAACTGCTTATATTCCAGCTCTTGAAGTGGAAAAAACAGTTTACTTAGATGAAATCTTTGCTTTAGATGGTGAAAGAACATACACTACAACTATTGGTACTGATATTGTAACTGTGGTTGAAGGTGATGAAGATGATGAAGATACATTAAGTGGAAGAATCTATTTAGAAGTTCCATATGATGTTGAAGCAGGTCTTTATGCCCTTGAATTTGAAGTAACAAATGACGATGCAAGCGAAACTGTTGTTTCACAACTTGTAATTGAAAATGATTTTTCAAGCAATGTTATTGTAACAAGCTTGAGAAAAACTGCTGCTGCTGGAGAAGATGCTGAATACAATTTGTTAATTGTAAACCCAACTGATAAGTTAGTTGTTTACAGAATTGTTTCAGAATCAACTGGTGACCTTTCATCAAGCGCAGACTCAACTGTTGTTGCTGTTCCAGCTGGATCAAGTAAAACAGTTACTATAACTGCAAATGCAAACACTGAAGGAGAATATGACTTCGCGGTTAATGTTTTCTCAGGTGAAAAACTTGCAGATACAGTTACTCTTAGCTTGAATGTTGAAGGAAGCTCAGTTACAAATCCAATTGTTATCTTGACAGTTGTTCTAGCAATAATCTTTTTAGTATTGTTAGTTGTATTAATTGTATTGATAACAAAGAAACCTGAAAAAGCAGAAGAATTCGGAGAAAGTTACTACTAAGTTTAATTTTTATTTTTCTTTTTATTTTTTTTACTTTCTCCTTTTTTATATTAAATAAAACATAAATAAAATGCCTGGATCAGAACTCCCAAAAAAAATAGGACACGAAATACAAATATCCTGTATAGAAGCAGAAGAATTAGCAGAATCTATTACCAATTGGAAAGGAATAAGGGGGGATTATATTTCTGGAACTTTAAGAAAAGATGGTCATAAGTTTAAAGTAATTGCTAAGATAAATAATTATGAACCTTATGTAAATATGCAAATAAAATATGGGAAAATATTTGCTTCTACAGAAATATACTCGAGTAGACATAGGCCAACGCGGGGGATTTGGCCATCATTAGCAGACCATCTTTTAAAGATTAATGAAAAATTTCCTATTCTCTCTAAAGAAAAAGCTAAAAAAAGAAGCATAGAAAGAAAAACAATTATTTAAAGATTGTTGAAAATTAATAAGAGTAAACAAGGATTCTCAAAAATCTATTAATCAATAAATTTAACAAAAATAAAACCCGGGATTTGTTTCTGAACAATATATTTATCTTCAATTCTTTTAATTCCAACTAAAGATTGAGTATATTGCGGGCCCACAGGTGCAACAAGAATTCCTCCCCCTCTTAATTGATTTAGCAACTCTTCTGGAATTGTCTTACAAGCAGCACTTATTAATATTCTATCAAATGGTGCTGCTTCTGGCAAACCTTTTGCGCCATTTTTATTGTAAACCTCTGTATTATATTGTTTTAAATTTTCTTTTGATTTTTCTGCAAGTTTTTTAGATATTTCTATTCCATAAATTTTTTGTTTGGTTATTGTGGACAATAAAGCTAAAACATAGCCACATCCTGACCCAACTTCTAAGACTTTTTGATTTGGTTTTAATTGCAACATATCCAACATAACTGCAATAGTATATGGTTGGGATATTGTTTGTCCAAATCCAAGAGGCAAAGGCCTATCATCATAAGCATATTTTTCTAATTCAGAAGCGACAAAATTTTCTCGTTTAACTTCTTTAAAAGCATCTAAAATATGTTTAGGAAAATTCTTTTGTTTCAAACTTTGAATAAGTTGGGATTTGTTCATTAAATGTAGAGGTATTTGAAATTTATATAGTTATAAAACCATACTCAAAAAAATAAACAACTAACCTAAATCTCTAAACTAATTATCTTACTTATGCCATCATGCATACTTACCCCGTAAAGGGTTGTAGCATTGGTAATTATCTCATCATTGTGTGTAATAACAACATATTGTCCTTTTCGCATGTATTTTTGAAGAAGGGCTGCGAGTCTTTCAGAATTTCTCTTATCTAATGCCGCGTCTATTTCATCTAGGATATAAAAAGCATAAGGATTGAGTTCTTGAATTGCAAAAATTAATGAAAGCGCTACAAGTGTCTGTTCTCCTCCTGAAAGAGATTTAACATCAAAATATTTTCCATGCCCTGTTTTAACAACAATATTAACTCCTCCTGCAAAAGGATCTTTCCTATTTTCAAGTTCTAAAGACACTTCTCCTTTTGTGCTTAATTGTGCAAAATTCCTAGAAAAAATTTCATTTAAGGCAGTCAATGTCTTTAAGAAAGCTTTCTTTTTCTTAATGTCAATTTCATGAATTATTTTAAGGACCCCGTCTTTTTCTTTTTCAATAACTTCTGCTTTTTCTTTCACAGAATCATACTCTTTTTTTATTGAATCATAAACTTCAAGAGAGCGCAAATTAACAGAACCAATCTTTGAAATAATTTCCTGGGCCCTATTCAACCTATGAAGAAGTGTTTCTTTTGTTGCTTTGATTATTTCAATATTTTCAAAAGTCAACATTTCAATTTCAAGATTTTGAAATTCTGCATCTACGCGCGCTTTTTCAATTTTAAAATTATTTATCTCTTGTCTTATGTTGTGAATTATGTTTTGTTTAATTGAAAGTTGAGATTCATTTAATCTTACTTGTTTTTGTAATTCCTGACTTTGTTCAAGTAGTTTTCGGAATTTCCTGCTAAGTTCTTCTTCTTGTATTTTCTTATTTTCTAGTAATTTTTCTTTTTCAGTAAAATCTTGTTTAATTTCTTTTATTTCTTCTGTTAAATCTTCTTCTTCTCTTTTAAGTTGATTCAAGGAAATTTTAGAGCGTTCAAGCTCTTTTTGTTTAAATGAAACATCTGAATCCACATTTTCTTTTGTTCTTAAAGAAATTTCTTGAACTTCCACTTTTGCTGTTTCATATTTTTGTTCTATGTTAGAATTTTTATCAAAACTATCTTCAAGGCGTTTTCTTGTTTTTTCTAATTCTATAATTTCTCCTTTCAATGTATCTATTTTTTCTTGAAGTGATTTAATTTGGTTCTTTTTCTCATCGATGTTTGACATTTTAACTAAATCCAATTCCCTTTTTGAAAGTTCAGAATCTATTTGAGAAATGTTTTGTTTCAAAACATCTCTTTTCTGATAAAGTGTGCTTAATTCTTTATCTGAATTCTCTATTTGTTTTTTTAAAGAAGTTATTTTTTGGGCTGCTTCTCCCCCAATTCCTCCAATATGTTCTTTTGTTATCTTGCTCTTACAAAGAGGGCAGATATCCATCTTAGAAATCTTCTGAACTAATTGATTTTGTTTATCAATTTCATATTCGTTTGTTGAAGAGAGTTTTTCAAACTCTATTTCTTTTTTGTTTAAATCCTCTAAGAGCCCCCTTTTTTCTGCTAAGATTATCTTTAATTCATCAAGTTTATTTTCATTAGTTGTCTTATCAAATAATTCTGTTGAAATTGATTTAATTTGTTTTAATAAAAATCCAGATTCATTAGTATAATTTTGCAAAATTGTTTTTTTATCTTGAATTCTTTCTTTTGTTGATTTTAATTCTGATTTAACAACATAAAATTTCTTTCTAGCTATTTCAAACTTTTCTAGTTCTTGTTTTTTTGTTTCTATTTCTTTTTGTTTATCTGACTTAGTTACAGATTTTGTTCCTGCTTTCTTAAGTTCTTTTAATTCTAATTCAGTATCTCTAATTGTTCGTTCTAGTTCGTGCTTCTGCCGTGAAATTTCAGAAGACTTTGCTTCGTAGTTTTCAAGATTAACACTTAATCCGGCAAGTTCTATTCTTATGTTTGCAATCTCTTGATTTAATTTTTCTTGCTCTAATCCAGTTGATTTCTGTATTGTGGTGCTAATAGAAGTTATTTTAGACTCAAAATTAGTAATTGTTGCTCTTATGCTGGTTATTAATTTATTTATCTTTTCTATTTCTTTATTTTTCTTTTCTATTTCAAAATTTATCTTTTCTATTTCTTTTTTCTTTTTTATTAAATCAGAATAAATAATGCTCGCCTTGTATCTTTTAATATCTTTTTCAAGTTTTCTGAATCTTAATGCCTGCTGTCTTTCTTTTTCTAAGTTATTTAAATAGGCTGTTCTTTCACGCAAGATAGTTACTACTTCGTTTAATTTGTTTTCTGTTCTATCTAATTCTTTTAAGGATTTTGCTTTTCTTTGTTCATAAATTGATATTCCTGAAACTTCTTCTATTATCTTTCTTCTTTCCTCTGTATGCATCCTTACAAAATTTTGAATTTCTCCTTGTAAAATTATGTTAAACCCATTAGGATCAATTCCTGCTTGGGCCAATAAACCAAGAATTTCTTGTCGTGTTTTTGTTTCATTATTTATTTTGTAAATGCTTTGACCATTTCTCCTGACAATTCTCTTTATTGAAACTTCTTTTTTTTCTATTGAAAAAGTATTATCTGAATTATCAAAAACTAATTCTACTGATGCTTCTTTTGCTGGAGAGGCCACTTTTGTTCCTAGAAAAATAAGATTTCTTGCTTTTGCCGCCCTCATTGATTTTGCACTTAATCTTCCCAATACAAAACACAAAGCATCTGAAAGATTACTTTTTCCACTTCCATTTGGACCTAAAATTACATTTATCCCAGATGTGAAGAGTACTTCTGTTTTTCTTGGAAAACTCTTGAACCCATGCATCACCAGTTTCTTAATAAACATGGATTGAAAAAGCTGTGATAGTTTTTAAAGTTTTAAGTGAATTAAAATAACTTTCTTTGGCTCAAAGCTGCGCTTGCTCTTTTCCAAGTATCCCAGGTTTTTCTAAATATTCCCTCATCTTTGTATTTATGTGCATGTTTTTCTAGAAATCTACAAGTTAAAGGATCTGAAGAATATCCTGAACCAATTCCACTACCATACTTTTCTTTTAATTTTGTCATTTCTTTTTCACGAACACATTTAGCTAAAATAGAAGCAGCTGAAACAGAGACGTTATTTTGGTCTGCTTTATGCTCACATGAAATCTCTAAATTTGAAAGATTTTCGATTTTTGTTTTTAATAAATCTTGCCACTTACTTATACTTGGAGAAGGACAATCTACTACAACTTTTAATTTACTAAAACCTTTATTTATTTTGTTTATTATTCTTGCGCAAGCTATTGCTTCGAGTTCATTAAGATTTACTTTTTTCTTGTTTTTTTCTTCTATTTCTATTGGATAAATTACCACTACTTCGAAAGTCTCAGCATCTTGTTTGATTTTTTGTTCTAGTAATTCCCTTCTTTTTTGAGTTACTTGCTTACTATCTTTTACTCCTAATTTTTTAAATTTCGTAGCTGTTTTATCGTCGATTAAACATCCTGCCAGAACCATTGGCCCAATTACAGGCCCTCTCCCTGCATCATCAATTCCTAGTGTTAACATGTAAAGATTAAAAAGCATTAGTTTTTAAGATTTATTATGCCTGTATCGCATAATGGTAGTGCACCAGCTTGGAGTGCTGGGCCCTTTGGGCTCCCAGGTTCGATTCCTGGTGCAGGCGTTTTTCAGGAAGAGAACCTTAGTTTAGTTCTTGAATTTATTCAAGGATTAGTGAGTCAATTTATTGGCTCGCCGATTCCTGGTGCAGGCGTTTAGAAAGTCTCCATAAGCTCTAGCATTAACAAAAGAAAACCTAGTAAAAAGGATAAATTAGATTCCCAAAGAATGTACATATCCGTTAAATTTAAAAAACTACTAAATCTCTCAATTAAGACTAAGAGACTCCAATTATAGCGGGGTGGAGCAGATCCGTTGAAGTTTGAAAGAATTTTGTGGAGCTCAATCTGGAGTGCTCGTCGGGCCCATAACCCGGAGGTCAGAGGTTCAAATCCTCTTCCCGCTATTTAAAAAATGGTGAAAAAATCATTCTTTGATAAAGTATATAAATTAGCAGCAAAAATTCCTAGAGGAAAAGTCACAACATATAAAGAACTAGCAAAGGCGTTAAATTCTAAGGCCTATCGAGCTGTTGGAACAGCCATGAATAAGAATCCATATGGCCATACGACTTTAAGCAGAGGCAAAGAAAAAAGTCGTCGCACAGAGATTAGAGGAGATTTAAAAAGAAACAGTGGGTTCTTTTTAGTGCCTTGCCATAGGGTTGTTAGCTCTGATGGAAAAATTGGAGGATTTGCACATGGGATTAAAAAGAAGATTGAGCTTCTTAAAAAAGAAGGGGTTATTGTTAAAAAAGGCAAGATAGAAAACTTTAATAAACTCCTATACAAATTTAAATAATATGCCCAGATGGCGGAGTGGTTAACGCACTAGATTGCTAATCTAGACCCTTCGGGGTGCGCAGGTTCGAATCCTGTTCTGGGCGTTCCAGGTTCGAACTTTAGTTTGTGTTTTGATCTATCAAAATGCAGGCCTGAATTTATTCAGAACCCGAATCCTGTTCTGGGCGTTTTTTAACAAAGGATCTTTCAAAAGATATATAAACTAAATTCAATATAAAGAAATAAGAAAAAGAGGAAAAAATGGCTTGTGAAAATTTTACAGAGTGTGTGAACAGTCTTGGGCTATCTGAAGCCTTTACTGGGGGTCTTATAGGTGCGATAATAGCAATAGGAGTTGTTATTGCTGTTTTATTTTCAATTGCAGTTTATATTTATCTTGCTCTTGGATGGATGACAATTGCTAAAAAAAGAAAACATAAATATCCTTGGTTAGCCTGGATCCCTTTTGCCAATGTAGCTATGTGGTTGCAACTTGGGGGATTTCACTGGGCTTGGATATTTTTAACTTTGGTCCCAATCTTAGGTTGGATAGCCTTGTTTGTATTATTTATTATTTCAAACTGGAAAGTTTTTGAAGAACTAAAATATCCTGGATGGTATAGTCTATCTCTTATTATCCCCAAAGTTGGGGGGATTCTATACATGGTTGCAATAGGATTTATAGCTTGGAGTAAGGGGGATTCAAATATAACTCCAATGAAAAAAATGCCTAAGAAAAGGAAAAAGAAAAAATAAATTTTTATTTCTTTATTTCACTTGTTCTCTTATACCTTATATATAGCTTATCAAGCACATCGAGAACCTGCTGTCTTTGTTCTGAAGTTCCAAGCCCTTTCCAATCAAGAACAACAAGATCAATTTCTTCCACTGTCTTATTCCTTGCTTCTTGTATCATTTCTTCTGTGATTGGGGCAACATAATTTGGAATAACATGGGAAATTGCAATATTTGACTCTAATTGGACTTTATTAAAATTAGGGCAATAATGTGGTCCTCCAAGACCAATTGCAACTTCATGATATTTGCTTGGTTGAAAATTATCAATTGTTTCTGAAATTGTCTTTGCAATTACAAATGCTGCTCTCCGATCATTCCACTCATTTTCTGTTGAGCCAATTTCAATAAATAAACAAGGTTTTTCAATTAATGGGCCATGGTGGGTGCATTCTAGAGTTATTAAATATCTATCTAAGTTGTATTTTTCTGAATTTTGTTTAAGATTTTCAAATAACTTTTTTTGAAATAATCCCGAAGTCTTTGAAACCTTTGTTTTTTCTCCTCCTAATTGAGCATCTCTCCAGTTCCCAGGAGCATGAATAGAAAGAGATTTATCTCCTTTTTCTGATTTATGTGTGCAAGGAAAGATAATAAAATCATATTGATTAATCTTATCCATGTCTAAATTTTCATTATAAAGAACTTCTTCTTCTGTAAGATAAAAATCAAAACCAACTGCCTCTTCTTTCAGAGATAAAAGTAAAGGATTCTTTCTAAACTGTGATAATTGAGTTGTTATATTAACTGCTGCAGGGTTTTTCCTACATGCAACTATAAGGAATTTTTTGTACATGATTAAATATAAAAACTAGGTTTCTTAAATATTATTATGCTGGAAGTGTTGAAAATTCTTATTGGAATCATAGTGTTGGCACTAGGAATTCCCTTGGGCAGTCATCTTGCAAAAAGAACAAAAGAAGAATTAAAATCTGGAAGAAAATGGTTTAAATTAATTATCATAATTAGCTTAATCGGGGGGATTATTGGATTAATTATAAAAAATGATGTTCTGTTGTTTGGTTTCTTTTTTATTGCTATTGTGACCAGCAGAAGTTTAAAAAAACCAAGGAGGAAAAAATGAACTTAACAAAACCAATTTTGTATGTAAGTGCTTTAGCTATGCTTGTTGCGGGTTCTTGTGTTCCCCCACCCCCGTCCATACCAAAAACCCCAAGAAGAGTTGTTGTTATTGAAACATATCGGCCTTCCTTGTTTCGTTGCCCAATAACATTCAGATATCTTGAGTATCCTCGATACTCTATTGGAATTCGTTATGAAGCACATAGGACACTGCCTAAGTATCCAAGACTTGAAAAATTCAAGAAAAAAAAGACCTATGAAATAAGGCAGAAACAAAAAAAGGCCCCAAGAAGACAAGGAAGCTTAGAAAAGAAAGTAAGAAAAAGGTAGATCTATAATTTTTCAATAAAAGAATATTCTTGTAATAGTTCATCAAAAGTTTTATCTGCTACACTTTCTTTACTACATTGCATAATCACGTCTTTTAATCTAACAACACTATAATCTTCTTGAAATTTATGAAAAATAGTTTGAATTTGGTAAACTTTTTCTTGATTTCCATTATTAAAAACCATTACTTGATTATCTAATATTCCCCCCAAAGTAGGGGAAGTAACTGGATTAGAGACAGTGCAGATTTCTGAAGTTAGTTCAGTCTCCTTATAAGTTTGATAATCACTACCCATATATCCTGGTTGACAACAATCGACTTGTGTTTCTAAATGAACTTGAATTTTATATCTTGGCATGAATATTTTATCTTAGAGTCATATAAAAAATGAGATAAAAAATATATAATTAGGGTAATCTCGTAAAAAGAGAATATAAATCTTTATAAATTAAGAAATTGATAAAGAAATATGAGCAGAGTAAAGATTGGAAAAACAGTAGAATACAAGGCCTTGGAAGTAGCCTTAATCAAAGCTGCAGAAGAAATGGGGTGGAAAGCTAAAGTTAAAGATGAATATCATAAAGAATATGAATTAGGTTCTGTTAAGAAAACTCAAAAATATTCAAGTACAACAGTTAATTTAAAAGGAAAAATATTTTCTGCTATGAAAATTATTATGTATGGAAAAGAACCTACAAGTGACTTTCATGTGTGGGCAGGCTTTCCTTTTGGATCTGCTTCTGAAAAAAAAGTTCAACAATATTTAAGTGCTGTTTCTGAAAACTTAAAATAATCTGCTTTCTCAAAATAACTTGTTTGCGAAGACTTTAAAACCCTTTTTTTGCTATTTCTTTTATGTTATATATTATAGGGTTGGGATTAAATATTGATGGAATTTCAAAATTTGGGTTAGCTGTTGCTAAGCGATGTAAAAAACTTTATATTGAAAATTATACTGTTGATTTTCCTTATTCACTAGGAGATTTACAAGAACTTGTTGGGAAAAAAATAATTCCTGCTGACAGAAAAAAAGTAGAGTCATTAGAATTAGTTGATGAGGCACAAAGAAGAGACATTGCTTTACTTGTATATGGTTCTCCTTTAACAGCTACTACTCATATTTCTTTGATTCAAGAAGCTAAAAAATCAAAAATTAGATATAAAATAATTTATGCTGCTTCTGTTTTTGATGCCATTGCAGAAACAGGTTTACAATTATATAAATTTGGAAAAATAGCTTCAATGCCTGCATGGAAAAAAAGTTTTACCCCTGATAGTTTTATGAAAATTGTGCAAGAAAACATGTCAATGAAAGCGCATAGTTTAATTTTAGTTGACATTGGGCTTGAATTTCCAGATGCAATACAGCAACTAAAACAAGCTGCAGATAAACACGATATTCCTTTGAAAAAGTTAGTAATATGCTCAAGATTAGGCACAAAACATAAAAAAATATTATATAGAAATTTTAAAGAATTACAAGAATTTGAAAGTATTAAAAAACCCTATTGCATTATTATTCCAAGTAAGTTACACTTCCTTGAAAAGGAAGTTTTAGAAGATGTATAATTTCAAAGAAGTTGAAGAAGAAACCTTAAAATATTGGAAACAGAAAAAAATACTTGAAAAGCTAAGAAAGAAAAATTCAAAAGGTAAAAAGTTTTATTTTCTGCAAGGCCCACCATATACTTCTGGGAGGATTCATATTGGACAAGCATGGAATAATGCTATGAAAGATCTTGTTCTCAGATATAAAAGAATGCAAGGATTTAATGTTTGGGACAGGGCAGGATATGATATGCATGGACTTCCAACAGAAAAAGCTGTTCAAAAACAGCTTGGATTAAAATATAAAGAAGATATTGAAAAATTTGGTGTTGCGAAATTCATAAAAGAGTGTAAAAAATTCTCAAGTAAAAAAGCTAATTTAATGAATAAAGATTTAGGAAGAATTGGTGTTTGGATGGATTTTGAAAATGCTTACTGGCCAATTACCAATGATTTTATTGAAGGGGAATGGTGGTTTATTAAAAAAGCGTGGAAGCAAAAAAGACTTTACAAAGGCAATAAAATTATGCATTGGTGCGGGAATTGTGAAACAAGTTTAGCTAAACATGAACTTGAATATAAAAATTTAACAGATAATTCAATTTTCTTAAAATTCAAAACACAAGATAGTAGACATTTAATTGTCTGGACAACAACCCCCTGGACAATTCCATTTAATTTAGCTGTGATGGTTAATCCTGAGGTTGATTATGTTAATGTAAAAGTAGAAGATGAGGTCTGGATAATGGCAAAAGATCTTGTTAAAAATCTAATGAAATTAGCTGGAAAAAAATATAAGATTGTTGAAAAATTTAAAGGTAAGAAATTAAAAGGTTTAGCATATACCCACCCTTTTGCAAAAGAAGTTGATTATAAAAGTTTAAAGAAAGAATCAAAAAATATTCACACTGTTGTCTTAAGTAAAGAATATGTTAATACAGAATCTGGTTCGGGGTTAGTTCATTGTGCACCTGGGTGTGGACCAGAAGACTATGAAGTTGGAAAAGAATATGGTATCAAAGCATTTAACACTATAAATGAAAAAGGATTTTTTGAAGAAATTTTTGAAAATTTAAAGGCAAAAAGAGACGATGATAAATTTGCTGACATGTTGGATAGAAAAGGTGCTCTGATTATAAAAACACCTGTTGAGCATGAGTATGCAACTTGTTGGAGATGTCATGATCCAATTGTATTTAGAGCCACAGAACAGTGGTTTTTAAAAATAGAAGATTTAATTTCTAAACTCTTGAAATTTAATGAGCAAGTAAAATGGCAACCAAAATTCACTTCAAAAAACTATAATTTGTGGATTAAAAATTTAAAAGATAATGGGGTTACACGGCAAAGATATTGGGGATGTCCTATTCCAATTTGGAAATGTAAAGGATGTAATAATATTGAAGTTATTGGAAGTCTAAATGATTTAAAAAACAAAGCAAACAAAGTTCCTGAAGACTTGCATAAACCTTGGATTGATAATGTAAAATTAAAATGTAAATGTGGAAAAGAAATGAATAGACTTCCAGATGTAATTGATGTTTGGATTGATTCTGGAACAGCGTCTTGGAATTGTTTATATTACCCCAAAACAAAAAAGTATTTGAATTTATTTCCTGCAGACTTTATTTTAGAAGCAACAGAACAAGTAAACTTATGGTTTAGTATGTTGCAAATTTGTTCTTCTATCGCATTTGGCAAATCTTGTTATAAAAATGTTTATTGTCATGGGATGATCTTTGATTTTCAAGGAACAAAAATGTCTAAATCACTTGGGAATATAATCTCCCCTTCAGAAGTTGTTGAAAAATATGGTGCAGATGTTTTAAGATATTATTTATGTGGTCTTGCTGCTGGAGAAAATATGAATTTTAGTTGGGAAGATATCAAGCTTAAACAAAGAAAGCTTAATATTTTAGACAATTTATCAAGATTCACTCTAGATTTAAGGAAAATCACTAAATCAGCAAATAAACAAGATCTTGAAGAAAAATATATTGTTTCTAGGAAAAACGCAACAATAAAAAAAGCAACTGAATTGATGGAAGAATATAGGATTGATGAAATTGTCAAAGAAATAGAAAATTTATTTTTAGATTTATCAAGAGTTTATATTAAACTTACAAGAGAAAAAGTTAATTCAAAAGATTCTGGCAAGGTCTTGTATGTTTTAGAAGATGCATATCAGGATATCTTGAAAATATTTAGTGTTGTTTGTCCTTTTATTACAGATAATTTATATCAAAAGACTTTTTCAAAAGATTCAGTCCATCTTTCATCATGGCCAAAATTTGACAAAAAGAAGATTAATAAAAAACTTGAATCAGACATGAACATTGTATTAAAAATTATTGAGGTTGGGTTGGCTGCAAGAGATAAAGCTCAAATAGGATTAAAATGGCCCTTAGCTAAAGCAAGCATTAAGTGCGATAAGAAGTTAAGTAAGGAATTTAAAAATATTATTTTAGCCCAATTAAATGTTAAAAAGATTGAATTTAAGTCTGGAAAAACCATGGCTGTGAAGCTTGATACAAAAATGACTCCTGATTTGGAGACAGAGGGATATGGTCGAGAAATGGCTAGACAAGTTCAATCCTTTAGAAAAAAGCTTGGATTAGAAAAGAAAGATAAAATTAAACTCTTTATTTTTACCGACGACAAATTTAAAAAAATCTTAGAAAAGCAGAAAAATTTCGTCGCGAACAGGACAAATTCCAAAAAATTAGAGATTGTTACAACTTGTAAGGAAAGATTTAAAAACAAAACAGACTTTAAAATTAAAGATAAAAGGGGGCAAATAGTCATTGAAATGACTACCAATAAGTGATTGCTTAAGATTACTCTTTTATCATAACAATATTTAAAAGTAAAAAGAGATAGATAATAAAACAACATGATAGTTAAAGATGAATTTTTAAGTAGACTGAGAAAAATTTTTGATCTTAATCTTTATGAAGTAAAAGTGTGGACAGCTTTGCTCTCAAGAGGAACTTCAACTGCAGGAGAATTAAGTAATATTTCTGATGTTCCAAGGTCAAGAACCTACGATATTTTAGAAAGTTTGGAAAAGAAAGGATTTATTGTAATGAAGCTTGGAAAGCCAATTAAATTTGTTGCTTTAAAACCAGATGAGGTGGTGGAGAGAGTAAAGAAAAACTTAATACAACGTGCTAAAGACAAAACAAAAAGACTTGAAACATTGAGAGGAGATGAAGTCTTAGAAGAACTTAATAGTTTATTTACAAAGGGTGTTAAATTTGTTGAACCTTCTGACCTATCTGGAAGTTTAAGGGGCAGGCAAAATCTTTACAATCATTTAGATATGATGGTAAGAGATGCAGAAAAAACAATCACAATCGTGACAACAGCAGAAGGGCTTAATAGAAAACTTGAAGCTTTAATGCCAAGCTTAGAAAAATGTAAAAAAAGAGGAGTAAAAATAAGAATTGCTGCTCCAATTGATAAGAATAATATTAAGGTTGCAAAAGAATTGAAAAGAATTGCAGAAGTTAAAAATTTAGATAAAATGAAGGCTAGATTTGTAGTTATTGATTCAAATCAATTAATGTTTATGCTTCTTGATGATGAAAAATTCCATCCAAACTATGATATTGGTGTTTGGATTAATACAGAATTCTTTGCTCAAGCTCTAGAACAACTTTTCGAACTTGCGTGGAAGGAAATGAAAGCTGTGAAGTAAAAGTTGCTCCTACGGCAAAGATCTTACAGATCTTAGCTGCTTCGTCCAAGCATGACCAAAGCAGAACAACTTTTCGAACTTGCATGGAAAGAAATGAAAGCTGTGAAATGAGGAGGGTAAATCAGAATAATGATGTTTATTAATTAAATAAACAGGAGGTGATAATGGCATTTACAACAATTGAAATAATAGCACTAATTTTTGTAATACTTGGTTTACTAAAAATAATAATTGTGTTTTTTAGTGCTAAATCGTGGATGAATTTTGCAAAAGGAATATATAAAAATCCAGTATTATTGTTTATAGTCGAACTTGTTTTGGCAGCAATAGTGTTTTACTATTTATTGCAAAGTTTCACAATTGTGCAGATTATGGCTTGTGTAGTATTTGGAGCCTTATTAACAGGACTGACTTTTGCAGTTTATGCAAAAGAATTAATGCCTGCGTTTACAAAAGTGTTTAAAGCAGGGATTGTTAAAAAAGCATGGCTACCGCTTATTATCTGGGTTATTTTACTGATCTGGACTTTAACAGCAATCTTTTAAATTTTTATTTTTAATTTTTTGAAGAGAATTCTATTTAGAAATATATTGTAGCATAGATGCTACTGGGGAAAGAAATTAAAAAAATAAAAAACAAAGGTTTATCTGAATCTGTTTACTAATGCTAGTGCTACTCCAAGAAGAGTTGTTACCACTACAACCCATCCAAAAAACACAGTCACGCCTGCACCAAGCCATCGTACGATTAAAACTCCGTCAATCATTCCAAAAGCTACAGCCAATGAAACAATTACGCCTGTTAACCATGCAACAAAGGAAATTAATTTTCCTACTGGTCCTGCTGTTTGTTTTGCCATCTTCACCTCCTTATTTAATTATTAAAATGAATCCCCCAAGAGATTCTTTTTCTAAGAAAAACAAAAAACAAATTATTTCTTAGAAAACTTCCT
>JAFCFX010000009.1 GCA_017608405.1 Candidatus Pacearchaeota archaeon
ATATTCTTGTTAATCTGTTTAAGTTACTTTGTAGCAGCAATTCCTCCGATGACAAGTTTTTCACTACCTTGTGCATTTTATGGTGAAGTGAGTTACAATGGTGAAGCAATTTCCGATGGGTGCTTTATTATCACAAAAATTAATGGGATTGGAAATAGTGGATGCGAAATAAAAAATAGTCGATATGGAGAAGGCTCAAATACCTGTATTGTTATTTCTGAACAAGATAAAGTAAATGTTGAATTTTATTTGCAAGGTATAAAAATAGGTGAACATGAATTTAATGATAAAGACATTATAAATTTAGATTTTGAGTTGGCTTTTTCTCCTGACTGTGATGTAACTCCAACAGGATACTGTGGCGATGGAACTTGCAATAATGGAGAAACCTGCTCAAGTTGTTCTGGTGATTGTGGAACATGCGGCTCACCTGGTGGAGGAGGTGGAAGTTCTGGAGGTTCGGGTAGTGGAAGTTCAGGAGGAGATACAATTGATGAAGAAAATGAGGTTATTAATTTAAATTATGATGACTCTGGTTTTTCTGAATTATCTTCTAGAGAAGATAATAAAAAAGAAACTCCAGGAATAACAGGGGGGGTAGTTGGTCTTTTACAAAGCAAAAAAGGAGCTAGTTTGATATTCGTATTATTGGTTGTTATCTTGATAATCGGGATGATTGTATTAAATAAAAAGAAAGCAACACCTAAAAATGGATGAATTGTATGAACCACTTCGGTTCTATAAAGTTGATAAAAATGCTAGGCAAAAAGGAGCATTAGAAGAATTAAAAAGCAGAATAAATTCTCTTGAACTATCTCTTGAAAAAAATAACAGATCTATTCCTAGGATGTTTAAATCTATAAAAAATTTTATTCGGGCACATGATATGGCAAAAGAATCAAGATTAAATGAGTATCAAAGCGAATATTTTTCTAATTACAAAGACTGTATGGAAGAATTAACAAAAATAGTTCAAAAAAGATTTGGAAAAGAATGGTGTATGGGAGGAGAATGGTAAGTAAAAAAACAATCTTGTTTTTTGGAATTTTGTTTTTACCAATTATTTCTGCCACTTTTCCAGGAATACCTCATCAGTTTTATGGAGATGTTTTGGTAAATAACAGTTCTTTAGTAAGTGGGACAGTCACAGTAGAAAGAAATAATCAAGTAATAGCCACAACAGAAATTTTAGATTCTAAATATGGTTATGAAGTTATTTTTTTAGTTGAAGATATTGAATATAATCTTAATGGAAAATTAATTATTTTTTATGTTAATGGAATTAAAGCAACTGAATTTATTTTTGAAAATGGGGGCACAACAAAATTAGACTTAATAATACAAGGGGGAATAAATTACTGTGGGAATGGTTTTTGTCAAGGAGATGAAACTTATTTAAACTGTCCTGAAGATTGTGAGGCTCCAAAAGAGGAACACACAATAACAATCACACGCAAGTCAAAAAGCAGGGGTTTTATTGAATTTTGCGATCCTAATTGGAAATGTTCTGGGTGGAAAGAGTGCAATAATGATTTAATGACACGTGAGTGTTATGATTCAAATCATTGTGATTATGCATATAATAAACCAGTTGAAGAAGCAGGTTGTGATATGATTTCTCAAAGTTTAATTGAAAAAAACACTCCAAATTATCTTTTTATTTTAGTGATTGGTATTACAATAATTTTGATTATTGTCTTGATTGTTTTGGTTAATAAAGTTTAAATACTATTATTTCTCCTTATTTTCGTAGACTAGGTTGGCGGTTTAGCCCACCGCTGCTTGCAAATGGGCTTTATGGCAGACTGCAAGGAAGGGCGTTACTGAGATGTCGAAAAAGTCTTTGTTTGGACATTGACGTTTTGTCTGTTTTGATCTTGCATATGCGAATCGGGTCAGGCCTTGATCGGAGCAGCCCTAAACATTTGTTCAGATGCTTAACAGGTAGCAGAACTGAGGAAAAATAAAGGTCGCTTTTTTGGTTTTTCAGTGGCAAACTTCCGAGTCTACGCTGATCACTCTTAAGCAGAATAAACCGAACTTGTGAAAGTTTACATTGAAAAATGTTCAAAAAAAACATTGATCTTGAAAAGATTATTGTGGAAAGGACAAACATAGAAATCCCTGAAAAAAAAGACAAAGTTAGGCTTTATCTAGATTATGGATTTAGTGTTCCATTTCAAATAAGAGAAGGAATTGTTACAGATCCCCATACTGAAAGAATTTTTTTAGATATCCCTGCCAATGCAATTCAATTATATGTTTTAAAAAAAGGTGGACTTCGTGATAATCTCCCTATTATGGAAGAATTAAAAAGACCTTATCATCAAAAATTCAAATATGCAAGCATTTGTTTTATTGAGCAATACCATAATAAAAAAGTAAAATTAAAACATTAAATTAATAAACATATTTTTATTATTTATTCTATGAAATTAGGTGATAAGTCTGGACAGTTTTATTTACTTGCTGCAATAATTATTATTGCATTTATAATTGGGTTTGTTGCAATTTCAAATTATTCTAAAAAAAGAACCCCTGTTAAAGTTAATGATTTTGGAGAAGAACTAAAAATAGAAAGTGAAAAAGTCTTAGATTATATTGCAATACAAAACCAGGATGAATTGGCGGATTTTAGAACCACTTATTCTGATTATGCTGCTGAAAACAATATTGATATTTACTTTATTATGGGAAAGGGGGGTTCAATAAAATCGTATCGGGGGACAATTGAAACCAACACCCACACTGAAGTTCCTCCCCTGATTGAAATGACTGTTGAAGATGCAGTCTACTCTTTCGATTTAAAGCCAGGGGAAAACTTTTACTTTATACTTATACAAGAAATAGAAGGAGAAAAACATGTTTTTACAAATGAATAAAAGAGGGATAAAACAAGTTTCATCTCACTACAGCTTTTTTAAAAAAAGCCGTAAAGGGATTTCGCCTGTTATTGGGTATGTTTTATTAATTAGTTTTGTAGTTATTCTCGGAGTAATTGTTTATCAGTGGTTGAGCACCTATGTTCCAAAAAACACTCTTGAATGTCCTGATGATGTTTCTTTTTTAATAGAAAATTATACTTGTCAACCAATCGCAGCAGGCATTTCTAATTTAAACTTAACAATAAAGAATAATGGGTTGTTTGGTATTGCGGGATATTTTATTCATTCATCAGAAGATGTAGATAAATTAGCAACAATTGATTTATCTAGTAATTTCAGCCAAATAGTTGTTTATAATGCAGTCATGTTTGCTGGAGGAAATGATAATTTCTTAAATCCTCCTGATCAAATTGTTCATGAATTTAATGTAACCCAAAGTACGAAAGCAATTGAACTAATTCCTGTGCGTTGGCAAAAAGAAAAAAATAAATTACAGTTTGCAAGTTGTGGTGAAGCAAAAATTAGACAGGAAGTTGATTGTGCATAAATAAATTTAAAAACAACAAAACCGTTTTAATGAGATGAATAAGAAAGGTATTTCTCCAGTGATTGCAACTATTTTATTAATTGCAATAGTTGTTGTGATTGCATTAATTGTGTTCTTATGGTTTAGGAGCATGACAGAAGAAGCAACAACAAAATTTGATAAAAATATAGAACTTGTATGTGGAGATGTTTCTTTTGAAGTAGATTATTCTTCACTCACATTAAACATTGTTAATACAGGGAATGTTCCTATCTTTAGGATCAAAGCAAGACTGTATGATTCTGGGGGATATATTACAGAAGATTTGGATGGTTGGCCTACTTATGGATTAAACCAGGGAGGAGCTTATTCTGGTACTCTTGAGGCTTCTAGTGCAGATAAAATTGTATTGATTCCTGTCTTAATTGGGAATTCAGAAAAAGGGCAAAAGAGTTTTGTTTGTGATGAGAAAAATCATGGTGAAGAGATCATAATAACATAAATTAACATGAAAAAAAACAAAAGAGGTTTATCTGCTGTTGTTGTAACATTAATCTTGGTTCTTTTAGCAGTTGTTTTAACAGGTATTGTTTGGACAGTCGTAGATAAAATAGTAAATAAAGAATCTGACTATGCAAAAGCATGTTTTAATATTTTTGAAAAAGTAAAAATTAATGATGACTATTCTTGCTATAACACTCTTGAAAAAGAATTTCAATTTGGGATAGGAATTGCAGATATTGAAGTAGATGAAGTTTTGTTTTCATTGTCATGGGTAGATTCATCATACAGTATGAGTGTCCCTGGAAGCGATTCTTCTCTTAGATATTATAGTGGGACATATGGGGAATCAGTAGAACTTCCTGGAGAAAATGAAGGTAAAACTTATGTTGTTAATGTAACAGAATTTGGAGGGACAAAACCAGATTCAATAGAAATTGCTCCAATTATAAGCGGGCACCAATGTGAAGTTTCTGACTCTTTGTTTGAAATTGTTACTTGTTAGATTTCTAAACGTTAATTATTTAAATTAAATCACAGTTAAGATTATATGAGAGGTGAAAAATCTGGTCAAGTTTGGGTAGAAACAATAATCTATACTTTAATTGCTTTGACTATGATCGGACTTGTACTCTCTTTTGTAAAACCAAAAATAGAAGAAATGCAAGACAAAGCAATAATTGATCAATCTGTAGATCTAGTAAAAGATATAGATGGAATTATTAAGGAAGTTGTTATCGGGGGAACAGGGAATAAAAGAAGAGTTGATCTAGGAATAAAAAAAGGCATATTAAAAATAAATGCAGAAGAGGATACAATTATATTTGAAATACAAAGTGCATATACTTATAGTGAACCAGGTGTAGAAGTTAAAAGTGGAGATTTAAGCATATTTACTGAAGAAAAAGGAAAATTAGATTTAATCACTTTAATTATGAATTATTCAGAAACATATGATCTTACCCTTGGAACAAATACTGAAAAAATCTTAAACAAGGCTTCTTTACCTTATACAGTGTTTATTGAAAATAGAGGAATATCCGGAACAATTCCCTTGGTGGGTGTGGAGGTTAATTAATGGCAGAAAAGAAAAAATTTGATATTCAAAATTATGCAAGAGTGGAAATAGATTTTAATCCAAAAATTCCCCCATTAAAAAAATTTAAAGACAAGACAGAAATTAATGTTAGATATTGTTTAGTTGCTCCATTTAGTTTTGTTCATATTTACTGGGATCCAAAAATCTATGAAGTTGTTTATGAAGTTGAAGAGCCAGAATTAGATGAAAGAGAAACCCGTTGCAAAGAACAAATAATAGATGCTATGAGAAATATGATTAATTTTGATACAATTATTGAAAAAAATAAAGAAAACTTATTAGATTATATTGATAAAAGATTTAAATTATTGGCAGTTGAACTTGGGATGGAAATCCCTTATGAAAGTTATAGAAAAATATATTATTATCTTATAAGAGATTTTATTGGTTTTAATGAAGTTGATCCTTTATTAAGAGATTATTTTGTGGAAGACATTGAATGTAATGGTGAAAACACCCCAATTTATATTGTCCATAGGAAATTTAGAAATATAAAAACAAATATTTTATTTAAAGACTCAGGAAAACTTGCTAGTTTTGTTGAAAAATTAGCCCAAAGATGTGGAAAATATATTTCTTATGCTAAACCTATTTTAGATGCAAGCTTGCCTGATGGAAGCAGGGTTAATGCAACCTATACAAAAGACATAACAAGTAAGGGTCCAACATTTACAATTAGGAAGTTTACAAAAACCCCTTGGACTCCAGTACAGTTATTGGCTTTTCAAACATTGAGTCCTGAAATGTTAGCTTATCTTTGGTTATTGGTTCAGTATAAAATGAATCTCTTAATTACCGGAGGCACTGCATCAGGTAAAACAACTCTACTCAATGCTATTGCATTTTTTATTCCTCCTGAAGCAAGAGTTGTCAGTATTGAAGATACGCGGACTACAAAAAGCAGGGGAAATAGATTTATTTACTTTATTAAGAAGCTCATTTAGACAAAATCCAGACTATGTTATTGTGGGGGAAGTGAGAGGAAAAGAGGCTTATGTTTTATTTCAGGGAATGGCATCAGGACACTCTTCAATAAGCACTATGCATGGGGATTCTGTGGATACAGTCATAAAAAGATTAGAAACTCCTCCAATTGAATTATCTCCTACTTTATTAAATATTTTAGACTGTACTTGTATCATGACTCATGCAATTGTCAATAAAAAAGAAACAAGAAAATTAAAAGGTATTGTTGAAATAGTGAATGTTACCCCCGAAGGGGTTGCATTGACAAATACTCCTTTTATGTGGAATCCTTCTGATAATCAGTTTTATTTTAAGAAAAATAGTAAAATCTTTGAAAAAATTGCAAAAAGATATGGATTAAAACTCCCAGAACTTGAATTAGAATTTAGAAAAAGGGTTCAGTTAATTTATAAGATGTATCAAAAGAAAGTTTTCAAGTTTAAAGAAGTTCAGGACGTAGTTACTCAATATTATAAAAAACCAAAAGAAATTTTAAAGAAATTTAAAGTAGAATAATCAAAATCTTTAATAATACATATTCCTTTCTTTGCTCATGAAAAAGAAGAATCCAAGATTCCCATGCTTTCCTTTTCAAAGGAACTTCAAATGAAAAAAGAAGATATACCATTTCTTAATCAATTAGCAGAAGCTTTTGAAGAAGCAGAAGAAAAACTAGAGCAAGCTTACAAAGATAAAAACCACGAAATGTTTGATAAATCAAAAAAATTCATTCTTCAAGTGCAGAAAAAAATTGCAGAGGTTGTAAAATGACTGAAAAATCTATTTTCTCTGATCTAAGAAGTTATGTTACAAAACATAAAAAAATTACTAAGGAAATGACCTCTCTTTTAGCAGAGCTTGAAGAAATAAGGAATCTTGAAGAAAAAAAAATGATTATTTCTCAATTAGTTAATTTAAAAAACTCTTTGAAAAAAATAAATACTTTCATTCCAAAAACACTTGATAAAATAAAACTCATCAAACCCCTGCATCCTAAAAGGAGTTTTAAAGAAGTTAATTTACCTGACCTCCCACCAAAAACAAAATCGGTTGCAGAAACAAAATCAATTATAGAACCAATAACTAAAAAACAGTTTAAAATAAAAAAACCGAAATTAGGAAAGAAACTTTTATTTTCAGAACTTGAAAAAGAAACAGTTAAACGAATTAGGAAAAAAAAGAAAAAAGCCATAAAGAAAAAAGCCAAGGGTCCGAGTAAATATGTGGGAATTTCAAATAAGATTTTCTCAAAACTTGCTTTCTCATTAAAAAGCAGTGCCATATTTAAACCATTAAAAAGAGACTTAATCAAAGCAAAAATGCAGTTTATCCCTGAAAGCTATATTTCTGTTATTCTTTTTACTACCTTAATCTCCATACTTCTTGGCATCTTTGTTTTTACATTCTTCTTATTTTTTAATGTTGGTCCTAGTCTCCCGATAATAACAGGAGTAGAAGAAAATATTGGAGACAGATTTTTAAAGGTTTTCTGGATCTTATTTGCTGTACCTATTGGAACTTTCTTGCTTATGTATTTTTATCCTTCAATGGAGAAAAAAGCTGCAGAAAGCAAAATTAATCAAGAACTTCCTTTTGCAACAATACATATGGCTGCTGTATCTGGTTCAATGCTTGACCCAAGTAAAATTTTCAGTATTTTAATCTCAACAAAAGAATATCCTCACCTTGCAAAAGAATTTACCAAACTTATGAATGAAATTAATGTTTATGGTTATGATTTAGTTAGCGCTCTAAGAAATAGTGCATTTAATAGTCCAAGTAAAAAACTTTCAGAACTATTTAATGGTCTGGCAACAACTATAAATTCTGGAGGAGACCTTCCTAATTTTTTCGAGAAACGTTCGCAAAGTTTACTTTTTGACCATAGGCTTGAAAAAGAAAAAGAAGCAAAGGCTTCAGAAACTTTTATGGATATCTATATTAGTGTGGTAATTGCTGCACCAATGATTTTAATGCTTTTATTGATGATGATGAAAATAAGTGATCTGGGAGTTTCATTGTCAACTGGTATGATTACTTTAGGAATGGTTTTAGGAGTAACTGTGATTAATATTGGCTTCCTAACTTTCCTATATTTAAAACAACCCAAAGAATAAAATGGAAATAAGAAATTTTCACTGGATTAGTATTGGAACAGGATTAGTAATTATAATTGTCTCTTTATTCTTAATGCAAACAAAGTTTTTCTTTTTTATCATGGGAATTGGGATTCTGGTGGGGATCACTCCTTTTGTTATTTCTGTTATTGGGGAAACCAAGGCAAGTCTTGAAAAAGAAGAAATGTTTTTAGAATTTGCAAGAAATTTAGTTGAGAGTGTGAAAACAGGCACCCCTATTAGTAAAAGCATTATTAATATTAGAAATAAGCAATATGGGGCCTTGGGAAAGCATATTCAAAAATTAGCAAATCAAATTTCCTTAGGAATTCCATTAAATTCTGCTTTACAAGTTTTTTCAAGAGATGTTGGCAACAAAACAATCTCCAGAGCACTTACTCTGATTGGGGAAGCAGAAAGAGCCGGAGGAGATATCGGGGAAATACTCGAAGCTGTTGCCGGAGCAGTTAATGTTTCGGACAAATTAAAAAAAGAAAGAAAGGCTGCTATTTCCACCCTAGTTATTCAAGGATATATTATCTTCTTTATATTTTTAGTTATTATTTTAGTTATGCAATTTAAAATACTTCCAATGATGGAGGGTATTGCAGGTCTTGATGTGGGAAGTGCTACTTTTTCAGGTACGTCTCAAGAACCTATAACTCAAGAAGAAATTTCTCAAGCATTTTTATATTTACTTTTAATCCAAGGTTTTTTTAGTGGACTGACAATTGGAAAATTATCAGAAGGAACTGTAAAGGCGGGTATTAAACATTCTTTTGCACTAATGCTCTCATCTTTTTTAATTTCAACTGGTGCGAGTCTGTTTCTGGGATAGCTTTTTATAATAGTTCAAACTAACTATATTGTAAATACAATGAAAAATAAAAGAGGTTCACATGTAGGAGTTATTATTTCTTTTGTAGCTTTTATAGTATTTCTCATGTTTTTGTATTTTATTTTTGAACCAGCAATAAAACAAAACCAAAATAAACAATCTCTTGTTGATAATTTAAAAATTAATCTTATTGAATATGTTTCAGCTGAAATGACCCTTGCTACAATAACCTCTGGTGGAAGTGGGCCTTGTTTAAAATTAGACAGAGCTGCATTAGAACTCGACGGATCAAGTTGTGTTGTTAAAGATGAAAATGGAGACATAATTAATTCACAAATTACCGGAAATGACTTGGAAATAGATTGGGGTGGGGGGGAATCTTTTTTCAAAGTATATTGTTCTGACGAATCTTTTACTAATTATCTTTCTTCTTGTGCAAGTTCTGTAGATGATTCTACCCCTGGCTTAATAAAAACAGAAAAACATATTTTTGAAACAAAAATAATTCAGGCAATTAACAGTGATTATGATGTTCTGAAAACAGCTCTTAGTTTTCCAGAGAGTAATAATTTTGGGTTTAATTTTACTTATAATAATGGCAGTTCAATAGGAACACCAGAAAAAGACATGGCTACAAGTATTTATGTAGAAGATGTTCCCATAATATATGTTGACCAAGATGCTAACATTACTTCAGGCATGTTAAGCTTAAGGGTCTGGTAAAAATAAATAAAAAATAATTTCAAATGATAGAAAAAAGGGGTTGGATAAAAATAGTTGAAGCGTTTGTAGCAATTTTATTAATAACTGGAATTTTATTAACAATAATTAATAAAGGTTATGTAGAAAGAGAAGATATTTCTCAAGAAGTTTATGATATGGAAATTGGAATTTTAAGGGAAATTCAATTAGATAGTGTCTTGAGACAAGATATTTTAGATTCTGGATTTGGTGATGCCCCCCAAAGTGTTCAAGATAAAGTAAATGAAAAAAAATCAAGTTATTTAGATTGTGATTCGCAGGTGTGTGATATAAATACAGATTGTAATTCTGGATTAGCTAATTCTCAAGAAAAAGATGTTTATGCTCAGTCCACAATAATAACAGCTACAACACAAGATTATAAACCTAGATATATAAAATTATTTTGCTGGGTAAAATGAAATTCAAATTTCTAGAACATACTGCAGACATAAAATTTCAAGCATTTGGAAAAACAATGAGCGAGGCCTTTAAAAATTCAGCTTTAGCTATGTTTAATTCTATGTATGATAAAAAAGTAAAACCAGTTAAAAAAGTAAAAATTAAAATTAAAGGCAAAGATAATGAAAATTTGCTGTATGAATTTCTTGAAGAGTTATTATTTTTATTAGATACAAAACACTTTTTTTTGTCGTCGATAAAAAGTTTAAAAATCGATAAAAAAAATTTTAAATTAGAAGCAGAAATGACGGGGGACCATGCAAAAAATTATGACATACACATAGATATAAAAGCTATAACTTATAATGAAATGTTTGTTAAGAAGATAAAGGATAAACACATAACACAAGTTGTTTTGGATGTTTGATTAAGGATTTATCCACATTATTTTTTCACCAATATTAACTTTTTGATTTATTTCGATTAAAGGTTCTAAGTTATTTATATTTGGAAAACATAAAAGCATGCTTGAACCTATTTTAAAATACCCTAAAACTTCTCCTTTATGATAAAATTTATTATTTTCATAATTTATTTTGATTCCATTAACAAATAAAGAACCAACTGCAATCATTGCCATAGGAAATTTTGGAGTTAATAAAACAGAACCAATGCTTGCATTTTTTTTAATTGCCTTTTCAAATAAATTACAATTTCCAAGTAACCTCTCTAGACCAATAAAAACAGGAATTTTGGTTTTTGGTTGATTAAGTTGTGTGTGAATAAACTTCCCTTCATAAGGTAATCTCCAGTAATGTTTATCTTTTGGGCTTAAATAAAAATTAAAAAAACTTCCTTGATTAAATAGACTAGCATAATCCCCAATTACTTGTTTTAAATTAACCTTTTCTTTATATTTTGAAGTTATTTGTTTGCTGGAAATTTTTCCTACATCAACAAGTTTTGCTTGAACAGGACTTACAACTATGCTCCCATGAAAATTTATTTTATCTTCATCTAAATTTTTATATTTTGTGAATTTGATATTAAAAGAATTTGCTACTTTTTCTACTAATGATCTTTTAGTCTCAAAAACCATTATTTTTATGGTTTTCAAAAGTTTATTAAGTCTTGTGTAATTTATTTATATATAAAAATAAAGAAATTATATAATCTGGAATAAATATGCAAATTAAAAAAATATCAGAAAATATCTATGAAATTCCAAAAACAGGATGTATGAATGTTCCTGGCCTAGTTTACGCTAGTGAAAAAATTATGAATGCAATTAAACAAGATAAGACAATTGAACAAATAAAAAATGTTGCTTGTTTACCTGGGATTCTAAAGGCATCGATCGCTCTTTCTGATGCTCACCAAGGATACGGATTCCCGATAGGGGGGGTTGCTGCATTTGATATGAAAAAAGGGGTTATTTCTCCTGGAGGGGTTGGATATGATATTAATTGCAGTGTTAGATTAGTCAAAACAAATTTAATGAAAAAAGATATTGAACCTAACAAAGAAAAGATTGTTAATGCTCTTTTTAGAAAAATTCCTTCTGGAGTTGGAAGGGGGAGTAAATTTCAAATAACAAGACCAGAATTAAATAAACTTCTTGAAAATGGAGCACAATATGTCGTTGATAAAGGGTATGGTGTAAAAGAAGATTATTTACACATGGAAGAAGAAGGAAAACTTCCTGGGGCAGATGCAAGTAAAGTATCTGAAAGAGCAATTAAAAGAGGATTAGGACAAGTAGGAACTCTTGGAGCAGGAAATCATTTTCTAGAAGTACAATATGTTGATGAAATTTTTAATAAAGAAATTGCAAAAGCCTGGGGATTGAAAAAAAATCAAGTGACAATCATGATTCACTGTGGTTCAAGGGGGTTAGGTCATCAAGTAGCTAGCGATTATATTAAAAAAATGGAAGATAAATATGGATTTAAAGACCTTCCAGATCGAGAACTAATTAATGCTCCAATTAATAGCCAATTAGGAAAAGATTATTATGCTGCTATGGCAGCTGCTGCTAATTTTGCATTTGCAAATAAGCAATTAATAACCTATTGGGTACGAAAAGAAATGAAATATTTATTTCCAAAAATAAAAATTGATGTTATTTATGATGTTTGCCATAATATTGCAAAGTTTGAAAAGCATATTGTCGACGGTAAACCTCAAGAAGTTTGTATACATAGAAAAGGTGCGACTCGTTCATTTGGGCCTGGGAGAAAAGAAGTTCCAGCTACATATAGAAAAATAGGCCAGCCAGTAATTATCCCTGGGAGCATGGGAACTTCATCTTATTTATTAGTTGGAACAAAAAAAGCAGAAGAATTAACTTTTGGTTCAACTGTTCATGGGGCTGGAAGAGTCATGGGAAGGGGGCAAGCATTTAAAACAATAGATAAAAGCAAAGTTGAACAAGACTTAAAACAAAAAGGAATAAAATTAAAATCAGGAAGTTGGAAAACTCTTGTTGATGAAGCTCCTGAAGTTTACAAAGACATTGATGAGGTTGTCAAAGTTGTTGATGAATTGGGAATAAGTAAGAAAGTTGTTAGATTAAAACCCCTAACTGTTATTAAAGGGTAAAAACATTTATAAAATAGAATTCATTAACATAAAAATGAAAAGAAGCATGAGTAGTGTATTTATTTTTACAATTTTATTATTTATTAGCATGGGATTTATTAGTGCAGAACAATATTGTACATGTCGGGGCACTGGTCTTTTTGGGGGAGGCCCATATGTTGTGGATGCCAATAATTGTAACTCATGTCAAGAAGCAACTTGTGATTCCTTAGGAGATTGTTCATGTGATCCTAGCCCTGTTACTGTTGGCACCCCTTGTACAAATGATTGTAGTGGGTGTGTTCCAGGATCAGATAGTTACACTTCATATGATATTAAAAGTGTTTCTGGAACTTGTCAATTAATATTAGGAGGCCCAAATACATGGTGTTGTGATATGGAGGGTAATTGCGGGGGCAGTGCTTGTCAGGGAAGTTCCAATACAGAATTTTGTGATAACTCTGCAATTTGTCAAATAGGAACTTGGTGTACTGATTTAAAATGTCATTATTTTGATAATTCAATTTCTAGTGCTGGAACCGAAACTTCTCAAGATTATCAACTTTTAGCAGGAGGGATTCCAACAAGTGGGGGTTTTGCATGGCAAACAATTCCTAGCATATTAAATGAAAGTGAATATGGAACAAATCCTTGCACAGACAATTATGATAATGATTGTAATGGTTGTAGCGATGCTGTTGATTATGCTTGCGGAGGATCAGAAAGACTTGGGGGAGGAGATGTTTTTTGTGGAGATGGAATAGATAATGACTGTGATGAATTAATTGATGGAGCTGATGATGATTGTAATTGCGGTGACAATATAATCCATCTAGATGAGGGTGAACAATGTGATGGCACTAATTGGGGGCCTTGGAATTTAGGGGATTGTAATTTATTTGATTCATTTACAGGAGGAACACTTGCTTGTACTAATTGTAGATTAGATACTTCTGGTTGTACTGGGGGAAATAGTTTTGGAATTTGTGGAGATGGAGTGATAAATATTGGAGAACAGTGCGATGGAGCTGCTCCTTGGGGAAGTTTTGATACAAATTCATGTGACCAATTTTATGCTTTTGCAGGAGGGATTTTAGGGTGTTATCCTCCAGGACATTATTATGAATGTACTTTTGATACAAGTGATTGTTGGCTAGTTTCTCCAACATGCGATTTAACAAATGCAGCTTGGGAATTTCCTGGAGCCACTATTATTGAAGGTGCGCCTGTAGAGATGATTGTTCAGGGAGCAGGTTGTTCAGGAGAATCTATTGTATTTGAAATTTATGAACAAGATCCCTTATTTGATGATTTAGTTGAAACAATAGTTGGAACTTATGATAGAGAAACTTGGACAAGTGTTTGGAAATATGCAGGCGATGATGATGTGAGTGCTACTGATCCAAGAACATATAAGTTTAAAGCAATAGTAGCTGGAACTTCTGAAGAAGAAATGAGTGGAGATATTTTGATCGCAGAAGACACTGGTAGTGGTCTAGCCACTGTATGTGGGGATTATGGCATAGCTAATTGTGTAGATGATCCAGATAATGTTGCAGCAGCAAGTGCAGGGTCAGGAGTTACTTGTAGTGCTACTAATACTTGTCCTGCCACTCCTTGGACTAATTGTACTTGTGCATGGGATAGTGGTTCTAGCACTTGTGTTTCAAATACTGTTTATGATGATTGTGGTACAGGAACTAAGACTTGTGGGGATGGTGAAGTTCAAAAACCAAATGATGTAGGAAAACATGAACAATGTGATGATCCTGATTTTGATGATTTTACTTGTGATATACAGTTTCCTGGGGTATCAGGATGTTCAGTAAGTTGTGATGGATCTTGTGATGCTCTTTTTGATATTAATGGGCAAAGTTGTGATAATGACGGAACTCAAGAAGATGCAAACGGAGAAAATTGTGATATTAATGATTTTAAGCCAGGATTAACTTGTGAAGATTTTGGATATTCAGGAGATTGTGAAGATTTTGTATTAGATGATGATAGTACAACTTGTACAACTAGTTGTCAACCAGATACTTCTGTTTGTGATTGTGAATATGTTGGAAATAAATGTAGTTTTCAAAGTGTACTTCTTAATGATTGTAATGAAGATGATAATTCTCCTCTTGGATTTAAAAAATATTATTTAACTGCTACTTGGACAGGAAATCCTGCGTACAGACCTGAAGCATGTGTAAGCGGACCAAAATTAGTTTCTTGTGCATCACAAGTACAACTTGGATTTTTTAATGTGTATACTGCAATCGCAGCTGTTGTGGTAATTGCATTGGTTTATTTCTTCTTAAATAAAAAGAAAAAGAAGTAAAAATTAAAATTTTAACACTCCAATTTAAATCTGTCGCTCTTTGGGAGTTTTTTTAAAAACACCATGTTAAAAATAACTTATGAAAGTTTTATAAATTAAAACTGTTTAATTCTAATATGAAAGTAAGAGGTATATTAGTTTTATTTTTAATAGTGTTTTCTATGACATTAGTTTATGCTGAGCATGATGTGGGAAATTTATCTCATCTACTTACACAAGAATATGGTCCTGGAGAAAGCATAACTGGATGGGTAAATATAAGCTTTGATAATGAAGAAGTTAGTTCTATTTTCGATAATGGGAGAGACAATACAATAACTTTGAGAGATTTATTAGAAAAAAATACAGATTATGAAAAAACATGCATCCCAAAAAGCTGTTTATCAAATTATGATGCAAATGTGGGATCACAAACACAAGCTTTTGATTTAAATGCAGGAGAAGAACAAGTTTTTGGCTTAAAAATTTCAGGGGGAATTGTTGATAGTATTTCTGGTTTTTCAATAGATGTTTCAAGTAATGTTGCAGAATCAAATAAAATTCCTTTAGCAATAGATATTCTAAATAATAAAGAATTTGAATGGATTGCTTACAACGGGTCTGGAAATTTTCAAGATAAATATTATGGATATTATGAAGAAAATCAAGCAACAAATTATGCAAACCTAGTTGAAACAGAATATTGTTCAAAAATAAAACTTTCTCCTTCTCCTGGAATAAAAATAGGTGCAGAAATAAGCGAAATATCTGGACAGGGGGGAAATGCTGATTTTAGGATGATTATAGAAAATGATGATTCTCGAGGTTCTTGTGATATAGACGTTACTTCTGAAGGTTCACAATCTTGCATACCTTCAAACTTTGCAATCACAACAACAGAATATTTTTATGTTTGCATATGGGCAAAAGATTCTGAAGATCAAAACAAATATAAAATTAAATATGAGGAATATGAACCTCGAGGCTATTCAGGTAATGAAGAAAACAAATATGATTTTGCAATTTTTGTGCAACCAGAAAAATATAATGCAGTAGAAAATTTTACTTTAGATAATGATGAATTAGATGCTGCAGACAGCTACACAACTAATATAGAAAGGGAAATTGAAGATTACTTATATAATACATATGGTAATAATTGTTCAAATGATTGTGTTATCCCAATAAGATTTATTTCAGGCGAAAGCCAACAAATACAACTTTCCAACATTGGTCTTTCTTATGAAAAATCAGGGATTTCACAAACAAATGATAACTTATATGAATTAGAAGAAGTTCCTGCAAAAGTAAGTTCTGATTTTCAAAAATTATTTTTAGATGAAGCAGAATTTCCTGCTTCAGAAAATTATGGAAAGTTTACATTTAAACTTTATTTAAATAATTATAAATTATTTCAAGAAGAGCTCAACACTACCCACATACCTATTATTACAGCAGTGACCCCTATAACTACTGCATCTGCCTATCCTACTAAATTTAAAGTCTTTGTTAGTTCTAGTACAAATATAACAAAATATGAATGGGATTTTGGAGATGATGATACTGAATCTACTACTACCAATAAAGTCACGCACACCTACAACTCTACAGGAAATTATTACTTAATAGTAAATGTAACAGACTCTAATCAAAAAAAATCTTCTAAAACATTTAACATTAGTGTTGGCTCTGCAGAAGGGATTATTGAAGATATTATTGCAAAAGACAAATTATCCTTATCAAAAATTAAATCACAAATAAATAATTTTAGTTTATTTTACAAAGAAAGTTTGAATGGAATTTTAAATATCTCATTTATTGAACAAGAATTAATAAGACTTGAAACAGAATATAATACTACTGCAGATTCTGAAGAAGATTTTAGGGAGATTCTCACAAATTTGCTTGATCTTGAAATTCCAGAATCAATTGCTAAAACCATAACTGCCCCCAACATATTTTTCAATGTTGTAAAGGAACAAATAGATCTTGGTGCGATAGAAGCAATTGCAGGAGGAGATTCATCTGAGTATGAATCAGAATATAAAGAGGCTGTTGTTGCATGGAATAGTAATAGCACAGAAATAAAAGTGGATTTTACAGAAATATCTTTTGTATATGATGGGGTTGTCCAACCAATGATAAGATTTTTTGAATTGGATATAAATGAGCTCGGTTCTTTAGATTATGATTATTATTTATTCCTTAAAAAATTAGAAGATTTGAAATTTGATTATGATTACTCAGAACAAGAAGAAGGAGATTATATTTATATTCTACTTAGTTCTACAAACACAATAGGCTTTTCAACAACAGAAGAAGTAGATTTTACTAATTTGCCTGCATTTATTTCTCCTGCAATTAGTGAATTGCAAATTATCAAAATTGATCCAGATGTCCCGGGAACATCAAAGTGGATCTTCTTTGGTCTTGCAATGGCTTTATTATTTATTGTTGCTCTTATTACTTATTTAATTTTACAGGCTTGGTATAAAAAGAGATATGAAAATTATCTATTTAAAAATAGAAATAACTTGTATAATTTAATCATTTATATTGAAACTTCCAAGAAGAGAGGTTTGAGTGAAGATGAAATTCGTTCAAAATTAAAAAAAGCTGGCTGGGGAGGGGAGCAGATTAGGTATGTTATGAGAAAACATTCTGGCCAAAGAACAGGAATGTTTGAAATTCCTATTTTAAAGATATTTAGTAGTTTTAAGAAAAGAGAACCCCAACCATTGGGGAGAATTTTACCTCCAGGATTTAGACCGCGTCCGGGCGATAACAGAAGATTTTAATAAAATATAATATTAATCACACAAAAGTTTAATAAAGGATTTTGACAATTTTATATTATGGTCATAAAAATTTTAACAAATTTCTTTAGAAGAATCTTTTCTGGTATGTTCAAAGACAAAAAAGACATTAAATTGGGTTTTTATGGTCCGCCCAATGCTGGAAAAACAAGTTTAGCCAACAGAATTTGTAAGGATTTTACTGGGGAGGAAATGGGAACAGTGAGTAAGGTTCCTCATGAAACAAGAACTGTTCAATTTAAAGAAAAAGTTGAAATAGAATACAAGGGCAAGATCATGATATTCAAAATGATAGATACCCCGGGTATTGCCACTAAAATAGATTATGAAGATTTTTTAAAATATAAAGTAAAAAAGAAAGAAGCTAAAACCCGGGCAAAAGAAGCAACACAAGGGGTTATTGAAAGTATAAAATGGTTAGATGATATGGATATGGTGGTTATTGTGTTAGATGCTACTGAAAACCCATATAACCAAGTTAATATCACCATTATTGGAAACTTAGTTGCTAGGAATATTCCTGTCTTAATTGTTGCAAATAAAATAGATTTGAAAAAAGCAGATGTAAAAAAAATTGAGTCTGCATTTCCAGAATATGAGGTTGTGGGAATAAGTGCCAAACATGGAAACAATCTTGAAGAGTTTTATGAATCTGTCTTTAAACTGACAAAAAAAGTGAAGTAATAATTTATAAATAAAAAAAACATAATAATCATAAGAAGATGGTGAAGAAAAAAAGAAGAGGTTTGGGAAAGATAAAGGGTTTTTCAATTCAATTTCTACCTTATTCAGAGATCCGTGATCTAGGAAGTGATGAGAGAATTAGAAAAATTCTCGGGATTATCTTGGGAAATAATATTTTAATTTTACAAGGGAAATTAAGAACTGAAGAAGAAGCTAGACTCATTGGGGATACAATGGCGATGATTGGCCATGTTAAACATTTTAAAGGAATAGAGCTTGCAGTTATTGGGGGAAATGGAGACTATGGTTTCTTTTCAAAATTTAAAAAAGGTCTTGCAAATGCCCTTGCTGGAGGAGATCTTGGAGCTGTTACAATAATTGGTCCTGCAACCATAGTTAAAGAGATAAAAAAGAATCCTAAAAAAATAGAATTAATGCTTAATAGATAGGGATTCTTTGACTTCGTGAATAATAAAATTCATGTCGTGAGAATCCTAAAAAGATTAAGTTGATGTTAAATCGGTAAGATTTATTTTTGCTTATCTAATTTATTTTGGCAATCCTTTTGCTTACCTGTAAAATGTAACCAAGAAAAGAGACCTAACCACATTAATGTTGTCCCAAAAAAAACTCTTGTAAGAAAATTATTTTTAACTACACCATAATCTTTCACATATTTTCTAAACACCGAATCACCTGTTTGTTTCAGAGTATCTCTCTCCACAGAATTTATTGCATCTTGAGATAAAACATAAGATTTTTCTAAATCCCCATAAACAACCCTACAAAATTCATTAACTTCGGGTGTTTTATAAGTTATTTTATATTTTTTTGATTCAGAAAAATCATTTTTAACATCATTTAAGTGATGTAGGGTTGATTTTGCTTGTTCATATTCTTGGTATATCTTTGGTTTCTCAGGAAATTTTACGTTATTAGCAGAGAAAAGGACATATGTCCCTCCCAACATTGGAAGGATAGAGCCCCATTTTAACCATTTAAATTTATTAATTCTTCTTTCAAGTTTATTGATTTCTATTGGGTTTAGCATATAGATTTGATTACATATTCTTTTTTAAGCATTTATCTTCTCTAGATTATAGATAAATTTATTAAGTCTGGACTTTTTTTCTAATTATCTTAAACAAATTTCAAGAAGCAATATAAAATGCCACATCAATGTGTTAAATGTTCGCAAATTATTCCTGCAGGAAGTAAAGAATTACTAGAAGGATGCTCAAATTGTGGGGGACATTTTTTCTTTTATATTAGGGATGAACAATTAGAGAAAATAAAAGAAAAACCTCTTGAAATTCCAGAACCTCAAAAAGAAAAAATTGAAAAAGATGTTAGAGAAATAGCTGGAATTACAGAAGAAGATGCACCTGTAATACTTGATTTTGAATCTGTAAGAGTTACTGGAGAAGGTAAATTTGAAATTGATATTGTTAATTTATTTCAAAAAGGCAGGCCCTTAATTTATAAATTAGAAGAAGGTAAATACATAATTGACTTAGCAACTACTTTGGAAAGAAGTATGAAGGGTATTGAACAAATCCAAGATCCTGGAAAAAAAGAGAAGTAAAACTTAAATGACAACTAAAATTAATTCTATCTTAAGCGAAGTTTTAGAAAAAATAGATCTTTCAAAGCAAGAATTAGATGAAATTAATAGCTTACTTAAAGAATTCTTAGCAAAGGTAAAGAAAAAAATTAAGTCTCTAAAAATAAATGCAGATGTTTTTATTGGAGGAAGTTTTGCAAAAAAAACAGCAATAAAAAAAGATTATTATGATGTTGATATTTTTGTAAGATTTGATCAAAAATACAAAGATAAAGAGATGTCAAAATTAACAGGGAGGATTTTAAAACCAATAAAAAGAGTGTCTATGGTTCATGGTTCTAGAGATTATTATAGAGTAAAAGTTGCTAAGGGTGTATTTTTCGAATTAGTTCCTGTTACAAAGATAAAAAATCTAAAACAAGCAAGAAATATAACTGATTTATCATATTCACATGTAAAATATATTAAAAAGAAGATAAAATCAGAAAAGATTTTACAAGATATTAAAATAGCAAAGGCTTTCTGTCATGCAAATAAATGCTATGGTGCTGAATCATATATAAATGGTTTTTCTGGATATGGACTGGAGTTGTTAGTATCTTATTATGGAAGTTTTTTGAAATTTATTAAAGCAATTTCAAAAAACAAAGATAGGGAGGTTATCGATATTGAAAAACATTATAAAAATAAACAAGATATTTTAATGGATCTAAATAGTTCTAAATTACAATCTCCAATTATCTTAATTGATCCTACACATAAACAAAGAAATGCTTTAGCTGCATTATCAAAAAAAACATTAGAAAGGTTTCAAAAAGACTGTAAACAATTTTTAAAAAATCCTTCTGCAAAAGCATTTGAATTAAAACAAACAAATGTTGAAAAAATGAAAATGCAAGCTGCAAAAAACAAACATGAATTTATTTTATTGGAAATAAAGACAAATAAACAAGAAGGGGATATTGCTGGAAGTAAATTATTAAAATTTTATAATCACTTAAACCATGAAATAAGTAAATTCTTCGATGTGAAGAAAAAAGGTTTTAATTATAATTTGCAAAAGTCAGCTAAGTGTTTTTTTGTTGTAAAAAACAAAAAACAAATTGAAGTCTGTGGGCCAAATAAAAAAGATTTGAAAAATGTAAAGGCATTTAAGAAAAAACATAAAAAATGTTTTGTAAAAAAGAATAGAATTTGTGCTAAAGAAACAATTAAATTCAATATAAAACAATTTATTAATTCTTGGAAAATAAAAAACAAAAAAAGAATGAAAGAAATGTATATTAGAGAATTAAAGTTTTGGTAAAAGCCCCCCAGACTCTGCCCATTCTTTCATTACTGCTCTTATTTTCTGAATATATGGGTTTTTAAAAACCATCTCTCCTTTTACTGTTTTTCTCAGCTCATCTTCAAGATGTTTTTTCTCTTCACTAATTTGTATTATTCCTTCCCTAAAAGAACTCTCTCCTAAAATACCCTCGCAATAGAGGTCTTCTCTTTCTTTTTCTACTTTCCTAAGATCAGTAATTTGATCAAAATATGCTAGGAGCTTATATGCATCTATTATCAGATTCAGTTTATCTATTTCCTTGATCTTGGAAGTTTTCTTAGAATATTTTTCTCTTAAATATCCAGCAGAAATTATTGCTTCGTTTAAACATTCAAAAGCTAAATCATATTGTTTGTTTTTTATATGCCTATCTGCCTTCCTCACGTTTCTCCTAAAAAGAGTAACTTCTTTTCTAATTAATTGTTTATCTGGAGTTTTTTTAGCTACTTTTTTCTCTAAAGTCATCATATACAAAGGAAAACATATTATTAAAATATTGTTGTGGTTAGGGTTGTTCTAGAACTATTTCTTATTTCCAAGAGCTTTATCAAATAAACAGGCAAAGGCTTCTGAAAAAAAATCAGAATTTAACCAGATAGCAATATCTTCATTCTCTGCATTTTTCGATAAATAAAATAAAATTTCTTTTCTGTCAACTATAAAAAACTTAGCATCAATATCTACTTTTTCTGCTTTTATTGCAAACTTGTTTGCAATTTGTTTAATTAAATCTTTGTCTCCTGATAAAGCTAATTTCACTTTAATATTTTCTCTCTTTAATATTTCAAAAGTTTGCTGAAATAATTTTGCTTTTGAATTAATTTCTTGTGCATTTGTGCAGATTATTACTTCTTTCTTTGCATTTTGAATAATCTCTTTTAAATAATTAGAAATATTTGATTTTCCTTTTAATGCGGCAGAAATGTCTTCTCTTTTAATCGGATGTATTCCTTCTTTATATAATTCTTCAATTTTTGTAAATTCTTCTGTTCCTTTAATATTTGAAAGACTTACTATTCTTTCTTCTGCATCAGTTCTTACATTATTTTTTAATTTCTCAAGAATCATCTTTGGTTTCACACCTAAATATTTTATTGGTTTTCCAATCTTTACAATTGCAAATCCTTTTTTTTCTAAACTTTCTAAAACATCATAAGTCCTACTTCTTGGAACTCTTGAAAGTTCTGCAACTTCACCTGCAGAAGCAACTCCCCTGCTAAGCAAAGCTAACCAAACCTTTGTTTCATAAATATTAAGATCAAAATAATCCTTTATTTTGTTTATAAGTTCTTGTTTTACTAACATTTTACCCTCATTCCTGTAATATTACATTTACTTGCTATTTTGTCATTAGTTATCATGCTAAAAACCTCGTAAGGATTAAACTGCCCGCAAACTTCTAATCCAATAACTTCTCTTTTCCCTATGATCTCTTTTTCTAATTCTGAGCCTTCATAAACAGGATTAACTTCTTTAACTCCTTTAACTCCTGAAGTTTCATCGAGTATCCTTCTTCTTAAATCTCCTGCTATCCATGGGCGCACATCTGCACTAGCCTGCGGATTCTTAATATAAAATTTTTTCTTTGATTTTGGGTTTCTAAGATATATTTCTATTTTCATGTAAAAAACATAGAAGAATGCTTTTATAAATCTTGCTATTTTGTTACTTTTGTAAAGTGAGAACAAATGCAAAAAATTAGCATATTGGAGCGAGGCAACTATAAGAACAAGTAACTAGCTCCTATTCCGAGCAAGATTCCTGCTGTAATAAACGGCATTGCAGGATAAAATATATTTTTTTTGGATAAGAAAAACAAGAATGATAATGCCGTTGTTGCTCCTATTATAACAAAAAAGGAAGAGAATAACCCCATTGTTTTTAACATGACTCCTGCAGCAATTAAAGGAAAGATTATGTCTCCTCCACCTAAAATAGCTACATTTATTTTTATTTTCTTTTTCTTTAATTTGGACTTTGATACTGACTTCTTTATTTTCTTTATTGTTTCTTTTACTTTTTTTGAAGCATAAGGTACAAGAAATCCGCCAAAAATATTTAGTTTGTCCATTTGATAGCTAGCCATCTTTTGCATAATTCCTGAACGCCAGACAGCCCACATATCATAGAGTGATATTAGTATCAAAAGCATGATAACCCAAAACAAATTCAAAATAGGAACAAAAACAGCAGCAATTCCAGGATAAATAAATAATTCTGTAATATTATGTACTAAAAAGTTTCTGCCATAGATCTTCATAAATGCTAATGGCACAGTAATTACTATTGCTAAAAGAAAAGTGTATTTGAATATTGGAAGAACTGAAAGTAATGAAATTGTGAGTGCAACAAGCACAACAACAAAAAACCACAGCTTCAAAATAAATTCTGCTTTAAATTTACTCAATAAAAATAATAAGGAAATAGCAACTATAAATGCAAAAATAATGGAATAAAAGAAAATTTGATAATCAGATTCTTTTTCAATTTCAGGTGTTTCTAATCCAAATGGTAAATCAGGAGCATCTACTTTTACTTGTTCTCCATCTACATATTTCAGAGGGGCATAATGATTAACAACATATAGTCCTATAAGCTGGGTTGCGATAAACATTGCTAACAAAATAATTGTAATCTTTAATGTGTGTTTCATAATAAGACCTCTTTCTTATGCATATATGGGAAAATTGCTTTATAAATCTTAATATACAAATCTTTAAAAATATAAAAATATCTTTATTTGGTATGGAAAGAAAATGGTATAATTCTAAATTTTGGGAAGAGGTTGGAGCTGGAACAGGGATTGCATTAGTTATTTTATCTTTGGGTTTTGGATGTCGAGCTTGTGATCAAGGAAGAGCCTCAAAGATGAAAGCAGAACAAAGCATGAAGAGTTTCCAAGAAAAGATATTTTATATTGAGGATGTTGTTGCAGGACCTGAAAAAGAAGTCTTTTACATCAGAAAAGTGGGGCCTAGGACAGATACTTTATATGAAAAAATTGATAGTCAACCAGTAGCAGATTATTTTAAGAAAGAGTAAACTTATTTTTTAGGTTTTGTTTTATTTTTTCTTGCTTTTATTTTGTCTCTTAATTCTGCAGCTTTTTCAAATTTTTCTTCTGCAACTGCCAATTTTAATTGTTTTTCTAAGGTTTTTCCTTTTGCAAGATCTGTAAAGAATTTATCTAAAGTAATACCTGTGGTTTTCTTTTTAGGATCTCTAAGATCATATGTTAATTTTACAAGATTTTCTGGGGAATAGTAAAAAGAAACATCATCAAATAAATTCCAATTATAATCTACTTTTTTTATATCAATCTCATAATCAGTATTAAGTGGGCCTATTCTTTTTATTTCCATTAGATTGTCTTGTCTGTGGGGCATAAAATTACCATGTACATTAATATATCCCTTTTGAGCTATGAAATCTCTTATGTAATTTTCACCATCAAAAAAACTATTATTTGTTTCTTCACTAAGAGGAAATGCTAAATTTAAATAAGGAGTCTTCCGAGTATCAAAAACTAATGCAAGGGGTTCTACATAAGCCACTTCCCCTACTTTCATATCCCTTATTCTTCGACCAAAATCTTCTTGGTTTCCAAACATTCCTTTAATTGCCATAAAAAACCAAGATTAAATAAACTATTTAAATCTTTCTATTGTAGTATCTTAAAAGTAGTATCATTACCTTAAACTTAATGTTTCTAAGGGCCTTGGGACATTTGTCTCTATTCTATTAAGTTTATAGAGTGCAGAAGCTAAATCTAATGATTTTGAAATTTCTCCATGATTGACAATGATTCTTTTTGGTTTTGGCCTCATATTATTAAAAAAACTCATTAATTCGTTTCTCCCTGCATGGGCAGTAAAACCAGGAATTGTGCATATTTCTAAATTAATTTCTACAATTTCTTCTTTTCCCTCCACAACCATTTTTGTTTGTTTTATTCCATCTTGTACTTGCCTTCCTAATGAACCAACCCCTTGATAACAAACAAAGATTATTGCATTGTCTTTATTTCCTGCAAATTCTTTAAAATATTCTACAGATGCACCACCTACAAGCATACCAGAAGTAGCTAAAACAATGCATGGTCCGCCTTCAATAACTTCTTTTCTTTCTTGTGCTGAACCAACCCTTGAAAAAGTCTCTGAAACAAAAGGATTTTTATCTTGGAAAATTGAAGATCTAACCTTATTACTTAAAAAATCAGGATATGCTGTATGAATAGCATTAATATCCCAGATCATTCCATCAATATAAATTGGGACCTTTTTTAGTTTGTCTGTCTTCATTGCATCTTCAAGAACAAGCATTGTTTCTTGTGCTCTTCCTAAACCTAATTCTGGGATCAAAACTTTTCCTCCTCTATTGATTGTTTTCTTGATTGTATCTAAAAGTTCTTCTTCTGATTTTATTCTTGGAGGCAAAACATCGTTTTTAGATCCATAAGTTGATTCTGTAATAACAGTTTCTACCCTTGGAAAACTAACAATTGCAGGATCTAATAATCTTGATTTTCCATATTTAAAATCTGCAGTATAAAGAAGATTATGAGAACCATTTCCAATGTTTAAGTGAATCATGGCACTCCCAAGTGCATGCCCTGCATTATAAAAAGTTAATCTAATATCAGGGGTAATATCTGTGACTTCATTAAAATTCAAGCAAATACTATGTTTTACCATTTCTTTTATATCTGAAGAGTCAAACAAGGGTTTTGCTGCTTGTTTGTAAGCCACCCCAATAAAATCTAATGAAATTAATGCTGCAATGTCTCTTGAAGGGATTGTCATATATACTGGTCCTTTATATCCCATTTTATATAAATAAGGTAACAATCCAACATGGTCTAAATGTGCGTGACTAATAATTACTGCATCTAATTGAGAAATATTAAATTCAGGAACATTAAAAGAGGGAAATTTTTCTGATTCTTGTGATGCGACATCTATTCCACAATCTAAAAGAATCTTAGAATTTGGAGTTTGTAAAAGAAGGCAACTCCTTCCAACCTGTCTTGCTCCCCCTAAAAAGGTAAGCCTAATCCATTCTTTAACTTTTTCAGGATTCCATTCTTTGTAGATTTTAGTTCCAATTGAATTTAGAAATTTTCTTCTATAATTATTATTTGCATAAAGAACTTCTCTGATATTTTCAGTAATTTTGCTTTTTATTGCAGGAGATCTTTGAATTTGAGGTGTCCATAAAGTTTCTCTTCTTATTTCATCAAGAATAGATCCTTGTTTTCCAATAACCATTCCTGGTTTTTTTGCTTCAATCACAACAATACTCCTATGGGGATCAAAAATTATACTAGTTATTTCTGCTTCGCTTGGTACAATTTGTTTTATTTGGGCTTCAACTTTTTCTTTATCTGGCAGTATTTTAGCATCTGCTCTTAATTCTATTCTTTTTTTAATTTGATTAACAATTTCTTTTATCTTACCCTCACCTTCTCTAAAGAATTTTTCATTATCTGTATAAAGAACAATATTTGCTCCTTCAAATCCAGCTTCTTTTATATCGCCTCTAAGCTGACCAGTTATATTTTTCAAGATATCCATTTTAAAATTATAATTATTTAAATTCTGTTTTAATCTCTTGCTCAACCACTTTCTTAATCCCTTGTTTTGAGAGAGTAAAGATATCAATCCCATATCCAGATTGTGTGTCTCTTTGTGTTGAAGATTTTAAAGCTTCTTTTGCTAATTCTACCCCTTCTTTTAGAGTCAGGTCTTTTTTGTATTGTCTTTCTAAGAGTCCTAATACATAGGGCATTCCTGAACCAAAGTTAGCATCATAATCTTCTACTTTTGTTAGACTTCCTGCAGGTTCAATTGAATAAAGTTCAACTGTACCATCTTCATTAAATCCCCCTAAAAGAATTCCTGCTTGCTGAGGAATCATTGAAGGTTGTCTTATTCCAGAATAATTCATGTTTGTTAACAAACTTGCTGCTTGTTTAATTGTTGGTCTTGAACGAGATCTCAATTGTTTTAATTTTAATTCAGCAGGCAAGATTTTTGCAATTCTGTCAATATCAGATGCAATTCCACACCCAGAAAAAACAAGATAATCATTAATTTTCCTTATTTTTTGTGATTTTTTGTTCATTACAATGTTTCCAGCACTTGCTTGCCTATCTGCAGCCATTATAACTCCGTCTTTACAAATTATTCCCAGAATGGTTGTTCCAGTCTTCAAAATTGAATTTTTAAGTTCAGTGTCCATTTTTTATTTTTAATTAACTATAAAATAATTTCTAGAATCTATAAAAACTATGAGATAAATGTGTATTTAAAGTTTTCGGAAAACTTTAAATGTGTATAACAAGGTGACATATGTCACTAGTGAAGTTATGTGTAAAACCGAAAATTAGTTCGCATGTAAAATCATGCGAATTATATGAAAAAAGAGGAAATTAGAAAAGAATTTT
>JAFCFX010000018.1 GCA_017608405.1 Candidatus Pacearchaeota archaeon
AAAGTAACTTAAACAGATTAACAAGAATATTGGGATTAATCTTTTCATATTAAATTCATGCCCGCCTTGTTTAAAAGCATTATTATCATTGCAAATATATTTTCAAAAGATTCGTAAAAAAATAAAAAATAAAAAATAAAAAATAAATTTATGGGTAAAATCCCCAGCAAATTGTTGCAGGATTATAGTTGTCTTCGGCATCCATTTCTACCCAATACCCTTTACCAGGATATGTTAGGTCCCATGAATTTATTGATTCAAATTCATCAGAAGATGCGTCATAGCCATATAATGCACTCCATAAGGGATGTCCTGCTGTTGTATCAACGAGAGAGAATAGTGAGCAATAAGCCTCTTTCTCAGATAATCCATAGTGTCCTATTAAATTCCATCCTTGTTCTAATGGTCTGCTTGGAGGAACTCCGGGTCCAGGACCTAATAAACTCCCACCAACAACTAATTCAGTGTCTTCTGTTGCTTTAACCCAATAACCATAACCAGGCTCTATTGTTTCTAAGTCTGATGGTCCTTCAGGCGAATATACATGCCATCCATCTGCATCATAAGACCAAACCACTTCAATATCTTCTGAAATTTGATCAAATACTTCCTCAATGTTGTTGCTGATCAAGTTGAATGGAATAGAAATTAAATTCCATTTTTTGAGAAGTTCAATTGTAAATTCTTCCCCTTCAACCTTAAATAATTCTGAGTCTATTTCTGAAGTTTTTCCTACATTGTCAACACAGTAAAACTCTAATAAGTGTTCAGATTCTTCATAAAATTGAACTACAACCTCCTCATCTTCTACACAATTCCAGTCTTCCCCAAGTTCTCCGTCTAGATACCATCTATAACAGATTTCCCCTGTTCCAGATGGGTGTGGGCCTTGGTCTTCACAAGAAAGCTCAATCTCTGTGTTCATTGTTATTATCCAGTCCCAGGCTTCTTCACATTTACCAACAATAACTTCCCAGAATCCATCACAATTATGGCTCGGTTTTCCAACTTCTTTTATTGTTGTTGGAGCTGTTTTATCAACAAATACGCATTGCCACTGAATTTCTTCAGTGTTTCCTAAAGAGTCTACACTCCTATACTCAATTACATGACAAGATTCTTCCATGGTAAACGGATCTACATAAGTCATCCAATCTCCCATATCTGGTCTTAGTGACTCCATCCAATTCTCGCAGTCTTCACAGAATCTATCTGCTAATGCCCCACTTACTCTATATTCGGTTTTATCAACACCAACAGCACATATTTGTTCTTCATGAGGACCATAAGATGGATTATCCCATGCTTCAAAGTTAACTGTTGTTACCCCATTAATCCATTCCCATTCATTTTCGTAAAATGGGCCATCATACCATTTTAAGGTAGTTGGAGCACTTGAATCAACATAAAAGGTCTCATAATCCCAGTATTGGTCATCTTCACCATTTCCTAAAGCATCCCAGCATCTTACAACTAAATCATGGACTGTGTCTTCTTCGAAGATAATTGGCTCTACATATTCATACCAACCAAACCATTCTTGTTCATCTAACCAATATCCCCATTCACATTGAACATCGTCAACAGGGTGAGGTAATGGGTCTTCTGCATAAACAAATATTTGTGTTTCATGATCTGCAATCCAACATTCATCTTCTTCTTCAGGAGGACAATCTCCAATTTGTGGACCAACAATTTCTTTTGTAATTATTGGAGCAGTTGTATCAACATAGAAGATTTCTTCGTTATGAGGTTCTTCTACTTTTTCTACGTTATCAACACACCAATATTCTATTTTATGACGAGATTCTTCATGGCAGTAGAATTCAACATCATCATCTCCTTCAGAGAGTTCATGAATTAATTCCCAACCACCTTCTCCATCATCAATATAAATATTGTAATAAATAGTGTCAACTCCGCTTCCGCTATCTTCACACTCAATAGTTATAGGTGTATTCGTGTTTATGTAATAAAAGTCTCCGATAACTTCGCTTGGTTCCCCAAAATAAAGCTCTGACTCTGGAGGTGTCGTATCAAGATGAAAAATTCCTGAACATCCTTCTACTCCCGGAAGACCATCTCTTTGTTCACCATATACACAAACACAATAATCTCCATCATCTAATTCAGAAACATCCCATTCATATTCTCTCTGCCAAGCATTATCTAATTCTTCAATTGAAGATCCAAAAGATTCACAAGTTTCTTCATGATAGTATAATTCTTGGTCTAGAATATCACAACCACCCCAATAATGCCATAACACATCTACAGGGTCATACCATTCACCTTCTAAAGGTTCGTCAATGATTAGTTCACATGACTCTGTTAAACATTCAGAAGAACAGCCATCACCATCAATAAGGTTTCCATCATCACATTGTTCTCCGTCGACATTTATACTTCCATCTCCACAATGACATGGATCAGCACTAACACTTCCCGCCAACATGAACATAACTCCCAACATTAATACACTTAATATTAATTTTTTCATATTGTTTTATTTATAACCTCCTTTCAATTATTTTTTCACTTTGTTTGTTACAAAGCCTCAGTTGCTGAACAAAACTCAGCCTTGTATTGTTACACAATCTGTTATACGCATAACTATGAAAATTGGCACCTAATTTTGTCACCATGAAAGAATTAAAGTAAATTTGTTTATAAGCATTATTGTCGTCGAGAAATATCTTTTTTTGTTATCACTTAAAATTGATGAAGAAATCTATTTTTCTCTTTTTCTTTTCTTGAAATTATTGGAACATAAGTACTAAGGGGGGGCCAAACAGCAGCATAATTTATATTTTTAATTAACATTCAATAACTCTTATACAAAATTAGTTTACCGTCATCATCTCTTAAAAATAAAGTATCTCCTGAAAATGTCCAGACATAATTTTCTCCTGTCCAAAATAAATTTTTTCCCTTGCTCTTCCCTTCCCCAACAATAATATCAACTTCTTCACTTGGTTTTAAAATAAACTCTGGAAAAATAAATTTTTTCCTGCCCTCGTCTTTTATTTCCCAATCAGTTAATTCACAATCAAACTCACACATATTATAGAGTTCAATAATTTCATTTTCATAATCAAATTTCTTTAATACAATACATTTTGCACAACCACCTTTTGATTTTTCACATAAATTTTCATCTTCTTTTATGCATTTTTCCCATGCTTTTTTAAATTCACTATAGTATAAATTTTTTCCAGAAGGAAAGTAAAAATTAGCAAGTCCATTTTCAACCATTTTTACATTCACATTCTCGTTATTGATAAAAACATGTCTTAGGAGCCGATTATATTTATCTGTGTCTTCCCCTCCCCTTTGCAATTTTACTAGTTTATTAAGTGTAAGATTTCCAAGGAGATTTTTTGATTCTTCATAATACTGTTCCCCCCTTTCAGGAGAATTTATTCCTAAAAGCCTAACACTAGTTCCATTAATTACAACAGTGTCCCCATCAATAACTCTATCTATAATTCCAAACTCATAATCTACTAAAACCCTATTAAAAAGTTTGTCAAGAACAGGATAATCCACTGCTACTAGGACTACAATTAACAAGATTAACAAGAGTTTTAAGTGCTTTTTTTCCATGCCATACATAATAATAAATAATTTAAATAAACATCTATACCAGACTAGTATACAATAAAAAATATTTTTCTAAGGTGAAGACTTTATAAACCAATTTTAATTTTGTTTATTATGTTAGAGTCATTAAATGGGATTTTTATGCAAGGTAGTCCGTTACTTTTATTTGTGTTAATGTTTCTTAATGGACTTATAAGTATAATTCCTAGCGAGGCCGTGTTATTTGTGGGGGGAGTGTATTCGAGTGCAAATAATAATAGTTTTTTTTATATTTTGTTTTTAGTTGTTTTTGGAAATCTTCTTGGAACATATATTCTTTATTTAATTGGAAGAGCAATTGGATATAAATGGTTATTTAAGATTAAATTTGTCAACAAGTTTTTAGAGGAGAAAACACTAGATAAGATGGCAAAAAAATTCCAAAGAGAAGGTGCTTATTGGGTTGGAATTTTTAGGTGTCTCCCACATGTAAAATCAATTATTTCTTTGCCAGCAGGGATGATAAAAATGCCCCATAAGTTTTTCTTAATATATTCTTTTATTGGAATAACTTTTTGGGCACTTGTTTGGCATCTTTTAGGTTATTATTTTGGAGAAAATTTCCTTAAATATGATTTGTATATTTCTTTGATTTTAGTTTTATTTTTAGCAGCAACTTTGTTAGTTTTTGGAAAAATGATTAAGAGATATTTTGAAAAGATGTAGGAGGAAGAATATCGAAATATCCTAACAAAACAGAGTTTTGTCCTCCCACCCCTCTGCCATAATTTTTATCTATTTAAATGTGTGGGAGCATTTTGGAATAGTGGCAAAACACGAGGAATAGAATTCTTCGAATCCTTCTGAGCCGGATCCAGGATCAAACTTCGCCAACGTCTTTAATAAATTAAATGCGAGGGACAGGATTCGAACCTGCGTAAGCACTAAGCTACTGCCTCTTAAGGGCAGCCCGTTTGACCACTCCGGCACCCTCGCATATATTTGTGGTCAAACTTGACCACTGTGTTCTGAAGATTTTTTTATTCGGAATGCAGACCGAACTTGTGAGAGTCTCCAGCACCCTCGCATAAATTAGATAGAATTAATTAGCTTAAAAAGGTTATTAATTACTAAATTTTAAATCAAAGCTCCAGACAGGATTTAAACCTGCGACCTACATCTTACGAGGATGTTGCTCTATCGCTGAGCTACTGGAGCTTTTCATAAGTTTTATAATGTCTTTTTGTTTTTATATATTATGAAAGCAAAGGTAATAAATATTTTACAAAAGGCCTTAAAAGAAAAAAAAATTAAGTTGAAAAAAGAGGAAATAGAAAAATTAGTTGAAGTTCCCCCTTCAATTGAGATGGGAGATTATGCTTTTCCTTGTTTTTTTCTTGCTGAAAAATTAAGACAAGAGCCACGCCAAATTGCTTTAGAGGTAAGAGAGAAAATAAGAAAATTTCCATTAACTGATTTTGACGATGTTCAAACAAAAGGACCATATATTAATTTCTTCTTAGATAGAAAGGGTCTTGCAAGGAAAGTTGTTTGGGAAGCAATAACTCAAAAAAAGAATTATGGAAGGAGTGATGCAGGAAAAAGAAAAAAAATAATTTTTGATATGTCTCATCCAAATATTGCAAAGCCCTTTGGAGTCGGGCATTTACGTTCAACAATTATAGGAAATTCTCTAGCAAATATTTGCGAATTTAGAGGATTTAAACCAGTTAAATTAAACTATCTCGGAGATTGGGGAACCCAGTTTGGAAAAGTAATTTTCGGGTTTACTAAATTTGGAAGCGAAAAAAAATTACATAAAGACCCAATAAAGCATCTGTTTAGTGTTTATGTTAAAGCAAACAAAAAAACTTATGAAAAAAAATCAAGAGAATGGTTTAAAAAACTTGAACAAAGAGACAAAAAAGCACTCATGCTTTGGAAAGTGTTTTCTGAATTAAGTTTAAATGAATTTGAAAAAATCTATAAAATTCTTGGGGTAAAGTTTGATGTTTATGCAAGAGAATCAGAAGCTGTAAGAGATAGTAAAAAAATAATACAAGAACTCAAAGCAAGAAATCTTTTGAAAAAAAGCGAAGGAGCTCAAATTGTAGATTTAAAAAAGCACAATCTCGGGGTTTGCATAATAGAAAAAACAGACGGCACAACTACCTATGCATTAAGAGATATTGTTTCAGCGATTAAAAGATACAAACAATATAAATTTGTAAGGATGGTTTATGAAGTAGGACAAGAACAAAAATTATATTTTAAACAAATATTCAAGGTTTTGGAATTGATGGGATATAAATGGGCAAAAAATTGTGTCCATGTCGATCATGGGCTTTATTTAGATAAAGATGGAAAAAAATTTGCAACAAGGAAAGGCAAAACAATTTTTATGGAAGATATTTTGGACAACACAATCTCCTTAGCTAAAAAAGAAATTAAAAAAAGAGAACCAAAAATGCCCAAAACAAAATTAGAAGAAAGAGCTTTGAAAATTGCAATTGCAGCAATTTTTTATGGCGATTTAAAAAATAATCGTTCAAATAATATGGTGTTTGATATTAAGAGATTTGTAGCCTTTGAAGGAGATACAGGACCATATATTTTATACAGTTATGCTCGGGCAAGTTCTATTTTAAAGAAAACAACAAATCAAGATAAATTTAAGATTCTCGAATTAGAAGAAAAAGAATTTGAATTAGTCAAAAAACTCTCTTTATTTTCTGAAGTTGTAGAGGATGCACTTAAACATTGGAATCCTTCCTTAATAGCAAATTATTCTTATCACCTAGCCCAGCTTTTTAATGAATTTTATCACACTTGTCCTGTGATTGGATCAAAAGAAGAAGCATTTAGATTAGCATTAGTAGAAGCTTTTAGACAGACTTTAAAAAATGCAATGAAACTTTTGGGCATAGAGGTTTTAGAAAAGATGTAATCAAAACTTATTTAAATAAAATTTTCATTAATTAAGTATAAAAAGGAGGAAGATAAAACACATGGTTCAAGCAAAAAAGATGAACGAGTCTTTTTTTGTAAAGATGCAAAAAGATCTTACTGCTGCTGGAGAATTGATTCGTGCACGTCAAGAAGAAAAGCAAGGGCTCTTAGACGAATTTGATTCAGAATGCAAAAGATTCTTTTTTGGTAAAATTTCAGAAAAAGCACTAGCCTCTTCTGTAAAGAAGACTAATTTTGAATTGAAGAGATTAGATAAATCAATCAGGGATACTATCTCAAGAGCAAGACAAATTTCAACTAGAGAACAATCTTTAGTATCTGCTCAAGCACCAATTGGTTTTAGGGCAACACTTTCTGGAATTAGTGGAGAAAAAGCAAAAAAGAAAACAGCAAAGCGAAGAAAACCAGCCAAGAAAAAGAAAGCTGTAAAGAGAAGCGCTCAGAAGGTAAAAGTCCCAGGAATAAGGAAGATCTTAAAAAAAGAACGTAAACTTGATAGGAAGTTTTCTAATAAATAATTTGTTTTTTGTTT
>JAFCFX010000010.1 GCA_017608405.1 Candidatus Pacearchaeota archaeon
AGAAAGTTGATTAAATTTTCTTCTATCAAAAACATTATCAAATTCATTTAGACAAAAACTGCATTTAAGATTGCATTTCATAGTTAAAAAAGCAGAAATATATATGTATGTACTTGGAATTTTTATCTCTTTTTTCAGCATAGAGGATAATAAAAAAAATAGTTTAAAAGTATTATTAAGCTAAGATATATTTGTTAAGGGTATTTTTGAATTGTTTGAAAATTCTTCTAGTTTTGATATTTTTCTTTTTTGGTTAGCATACCATTCATATTGTGCTTGTCCTTTTTGCCATCTTTTTCTTATATCACTTTTACTAAATTTAAAATTATCATAATCTTTTCCAGACAATAATCCTCTTGATAAAGGGGATGCAACAATAAATCCAATCTTATTATTAGAAATTAAGGATTCAAAATCTTCAAATCTCCTAAATAACAGATTGTAATATCCTTCCATTATTTTAAAATCGTTGACTAATTCTGGAATCTTATCTAAATTATGAGCAATAGAAATACCATAGTCTCTTATTTTTCCAGAATCTTTTAAATCTTTTAATGCTAAGATAGATTCATTTATCTGATTTTTCTGGGGGATAACATGGGCTAAATATATCTATATAATCTGTTTGTAATCTTTTTAAACTGCGATTACAAGAAGCAATTATATGTTCGTATGAACAATCTTGGATAGTTCCTTCAATTCCATCTGGAACATGTCCTGCTTTAGTGCAAATAACAATCTCTTTTCTTACCTTTTTTAATTCACTTCCAAGAATATATTCACTTCTACCCAATCCATAAATATCTGCTGTATCAAAAAAATTAACTCCCAATTCAATTGCCTTGTGCAGGGTTTTCCTCATTTCTTTTTCATCTACTTTCCCATAACTTTGTGGCTTTCCTGCTAAGCTTAATTCCCCTCCCAATTGCCAACACCCAAATCCTATTACAGATACGTCCATGTCTCTTAGTTTTCTGTATTTCACTTTTGTTTGAATTCCTCGATTAATCTATTTGTGTAATCAATTATTTCGTTTTTTTTGCTTTCTCCATAGGGATAGGGTATTTCAAAATAAGGAGTGGGGCTTTTTAAATATTCTCCCCAAAAATCCTTCTTATAAAATCCTTCTCGCAATAAACTATAATAATATTCTGTATCTGGTTCTGGAAAAAGAATATTAAAAAAAGGAAGTTTAATTCCCAGTTCTCTTATTTTTTCAGGTAATTGCTTCCTATAAGTTTCTGTTTCGGCTGGACTTCCAGAAATAAAATATGCTAAAATGCCAACATTATTTGCATTCATGGATTCGCAAAAACGATAAACATCCTCCACATTTTCATTTTTATTAAAAAAATCTAAAATTTTATTATCTAGTGCTTCTATCCCTACATGTATCCTCACAAGCCCATTATCTGCTAATCTTTTAGTTAAACTTAAATCCGTTCTTGTTTGTCCTCTTCCGCTCCATTCAAAATCAACTCCTCTTTTTTCTCTTTCTTCTAAAATCCCTCTTAAATGTTTTCTCCCAACATTAAAATTATCATCGAGAACATGCACACTTTTGCAACCAATAGAATAGAGATATTCCATTTCATCGACCACTATTTTAGGATCTTTAAATTGTATTTTTTTTGATTGAACATTACAAAAAACACACTTATTTGGGCAACCAATACTCGAAAACAAAGGCAATCTATTTTCTGCTTTAAATAAGAGAGATTCTCTGGGAAAATAATCTTCAATCTTTAAAAGTTCTCTTTTAGGAAAATTTATTTCATTAATCTTTGTCTGGCAATCAATTATTCCTTTTGGGAGAAAGTTTATTGCTTGTTTAAAATCTAAATCTGCAATAGGACCTCTGAAAACAGAATCTGCTCCTTTTTCTAAAATTTGCTCTGCATGATAAGTTGCATGTGGACCCCCAACTGTTTTGTAGGGGGGGGAGGTTTTTTTTAAAATTTCATTCAAAGCATAAACTCTTCTTGTCACAGCAGAGATGCCCAAGATATCTGGTTTTTCCTGTTCTATCTTTTCAATTGTCTGGTCTATGCTCCAACCCTCACTTGAGGGATCTAAAATAACTGTTTCATATTTTTCTGGTAAGTTTGATGCTAAAGATAAAATTCCAAGGGGCATATATTTATTCACCTTGGTTGGATCAAAGAATTTAGGAGTTGTCCAGTTTACAAACTCTCCTTCAGAAGGGAGAGTTGTTAAAACTATTTTTTGGGGCTGCATTTTAGATAAAATTTATGTGTTGGGGGGGTTTTCCTTTTGGTTCTTCTAATTTAATATTCCCCTCTTTCAAATCCCATAAATATTCATTAACTTTATGTTGTAAACATAATGTCCCGCACATTGTTTTAGCATTAAACTTCTTTGAGGCTAAAAGATCCATTACTTTCCAATACTTCTCGCTTTGCCATAACTCCTTAAAGGAGGTTTCTACAATATTTCCTATATGGTATTTTTCATATTGGGTGTTAAAAAGGGGGCCACAAGGAGCAACTAATCCTGAACCAGAAAGTTGTATAATAAAGGGGGGGCCATAACATTGTGAATATTTTCTTTTTCCCCCGCTCAAGATTTTAGACCATTTAGCTTTAACTAAATAATTCTCATCTGAAAATGCTTCTGCTTCTTTTAGTTTTTTTGTTAAATCAAAATATTTTGAATAATCTACTCCCAAAGTTCCTTTTTCATCGTCACTACAATGTTTTATCACAAAGTAATCTACTCCTAACTCTTTTCCTAGTTTTGTTAGAGGGATAATTTGATCTTTAAACTCTGGCATAAGAACCATCTGCATTCCTATTGTAACATCTAAATTTTTTTCTTTTTTAATTTCTGTGGTTTTTTTAATAATTTCTTTAATCTTATAAAAATTTTTTTCTTTGCATCCATGAATCTCAGCATATCTTTCTGGTTCTCCTGCAGAAATATTAAATCTTAAATAAGTTAAATTAGATAACATTTCCTCTAGTTTTTCTTGTTTTAATAAGACCCCGTTTGTTCCCAGAGCCATATCTAATCCGTTTTCTTTTCCTCTTTTTATGGCATCATATATGTGGGGTGAACAAGTGCTTTCTCCATCACTTACAAAACTTATTGCTTTAACACCAATTTCTGCAGCATCATCTAAAAATCGATATATTACGTCTTGGATCATTCTTTTTTCGTCATTCGCCTGCAATTGCCCATAACAATATGTACATCGATAATTGCATCTCCTAGTCAAAGAACAATCAATAGTTATCGGAGCTATTCTTCCTCCTTTTGACCATGCTTCGACTCTATCTTTATGCCATGCTAATTTATGACTGTCTAAAATTAATTCTTCTGGTATATCTTTCATTTTTCTTCTAAAGGTTTAACAATCATATTTTGCAAAAACTCTTTTCTATCTAAATAAGGAGAAGAATCTTCAATTGGTTTTCCAAATTCTAATTTAGGGTATATTCTTGATCCTGGATGTATTTTAACATCACAAAGTACAGGTCCGTCATAATCTAGTGTTTCTTGTATTTTTTGTTTCAACTCTGAATGATTTTTTATGGTTAGTGTTTTCTCAATTCCATGTGCCTTAGCTATTTTTCCAAAATCTGGCAAATGAAAGCTTTTTTTTGTTGAAGCCTCATATCTTGAATCTAACCATGTTTCCTGGGTTTGTTTAATCATCCCATATCCTTCATTGTTTAATAAAAACAACTTTATTGGAAGATTGTGTTTTGAGACTGTTGCTAATTCTTGTTCATTCATCATTATCCCTCCATCTCCTAAAATACCTACAACTGGTTTTTTGTTATTGGCAAAACAAGCACCAATACTCGCTGGTAATCCATACCCCATCGGAGAATTATTATATGCAGTAAATAATTTTTGATTTTCTTTTACTTTGAGTCCTTGAAAAGACCATGTTACATTACATCCTGCTTCGGGGATTATTATCTCGCCTTCTCTTAATTTATCTGATAAAACATCCAAGAAGACGTAAGGATCAATTTGTTTATTAGAATTGAAAAGTTCTTTTGGACAAATAGGATATTTAGATTTCCAATCTTTAATCTTATTTTTCCATTTAGAAATGTCTCCCACATTAATATCATTAATTCTTTTATCCAATACCCCAAAGAAATCTTTTACATCATAATTAATTAAAACATCTATTGGAAAATTTCTTTGTTCATATTTTTCTAATTCAGAACCATCAATGTCTACTACTATTCTTTTTGCTTCTCTTGCAAATTCTTCGAGATTGCTCCCTGTTTCATGAGTATCTAATCTTGTTCCTATTGCGAATATCAAATCTGAATTTTGCACAGCAAAATTTCCTGGCCTATTTGCAGTAACCCCAAAATCTCTGACTGAAAGGGGATAATTATCTGGGAACATGTCCATTGCAGCCCATGTAAGTACCACAGGCAATTGTAATCTTTCAATTAATTTCTTAGCAGAATTTTCTGATTTTGATAATTTAACTCCTGCTCCCAGGATTATAAGGGGTCTTTTTGATTCTTCTATCAAATGAATAGTTTCTTCTACTTTATTTTCTAAATCTAATAAATTAACTTTGTTTTTTGGGATTTCGTAAGATTTTAATTTAACAGGATCAATTTCTGCTCTTTGAACATCGTCAGGAAGATCAATGAGGACTGGGCCGGGTCTCCCAGATTTAGCTAGATAAGTTGCTTTTTCTAATTCATATCTTATATCTTCTGGGTTTAAAACTGTTTTAGAATATTTTGTAACTGGTTCAAAGACCTTAACGATGTCTGTTTCTTGAAATCCTATTTGTCTTGCTTTAGAATTTTTTCTTAATTGTGATGTTGGAACTTGTCCAGTTATAGTTAACACAGGGATGGAATCAAAATAAGAACAGCCTGTTCCTGTTAAAAGATTTGTAGCTCCAGGCCCACTTGTGGCAATAGCAACTCCTAAATTTCCAGTGATTCTTGAATAAGCATCTGCTGCCATTGCAGCTCCTTGTTCATGATGTGTGCAGACATAAGAAATGTCTTTGCTTTTTCCTAAAGAATCAAAAAGATGAATTATGGCCCCGCCGGTTATTCCAAAAACTTCTTTAACTTCTTGCTTTACTAAAAAATCTGTAACATAATCAGACAATTTCATATTATGCTGTTCCAGGGATTATATTTAAATTTATAGGTGATTTTTTTTTGGTATTTTTCCATTTTTATATAAAATTATCATAAGGTTCTGGCTCTTTTAATCTGTTTAAATATCTATTTACTACATCCAAACGACACCCGGACCTACAATCTTCACATCCCTTTTCATTTAATTTTTGAATCACTTGTTTTCTCTTTTTACTTTTCCAAATTTCTGAGAAAGAATTCTTATACAAATTCCCGTATGTAAATTTATCATTATTATAAAAAAGATTGCATGGGATTATGTTTGCTTTTGAATCTATCAAAGCAAAAAAGGGTAATCCAGTACACTCTTTGTAATTAATTCCTTCGTGTATTCTTGTTGCTGTCTCTTTTCTAAATAAAATTTGAAGATTACCAGGATCTGTTAATTCTTTTTCAAGGGCCTCATAATCCTCAAGATCGACGAGGAGGCTATTCAAACTTTGGGGGTGGTGAGAATATGGTTTTATTTGAAAATTATCAGCACCAATTTCTTTTAGTGTTTGAGCTAAAAGACTCACTTGGTTCATATTCTGGGGGATGACTAAGAATTGTGCTCCAATTGTGACTTCTAAATTATTTTCTCTTTTATATTCTACGCACTTTTCTATATTTTTTATAACTCTCTTAAAATCCCCTTCTGCTGTGCCATGGATTTTTGCATAATTTTGATCGCTCCCAGAATCAATACTAAACCTTAACCAAGACAAGTTAGGTAAAATTTGCTGTATTTTTTTATCATTAAAAGCAACCCCATTTGTGGTCATAGAAACATCTATTCCTTGTTTTTTTGATTCCTCTACAAAGGATCCAATATCTTTGTGCAATAAAGGCTCACCTTCTCCTGCAAACATAACAGATTTAACTCCATTATCAGCCATGTCTTTTATGGCGGATAACATTGTATCTTTTTCAATAAAATCTTTTCCATATCCTAAATAATCAAGAGCACAAAAAACACATCTATGATTACAGGTATTTGTTGGGCCTATTTCAATGTATATGGGGTAACAGTCTCCTTTTTGTCTCCACTCTGCAACTCTTTCTGGATGATACATTAGTTTATGATTATCAATGTTCATGTTATTATTTTCATGCAAATTCTTTAAAAGGTTTTATGTAGTAAAAATATGTTAATGAAAAAAATCTTTTACTGTATTAAAAACTCTTTTTACAGAGATATCATCCATACAATACTCCTCTCTATCACATTTTCCTTTAAAACAAGGTAAACAATCGTAATTCTTTTCTGGGAGTATTACTTTACTTGAATCATAAAAAAATACTTCTTTGTGGGGAGTCGGTCCAAAAAGACCAATAACTTTCTTTTTCAAAGCAAATCCAAGATGCATTCCAAGACTATCATTACTTACTATTATCCTAGAAGAATTTAACCAATCTATATAGTCATAAAGATTTGTCAAAATATTTTTATTTTGTTTATCTTGACGAGTAACTTTAAATCCCTTATTTTTTAATAATTTTTCTAATTTATCCCATTTTTTGGGGGGCCATTTTTTGGAGGGCCATTTCTCTCCAACAAATGTATTTAATGCTATGTCGTGTGTTTCTGTTGTTTTTGACTGATATCCTAAAATGGGTCCTTCTCCATTCCATTTTTTTCCTACCATTTCAAATAGCAAATCTTCCACAGTTCTTTGATTTTCTTTTTTTGCCCTTGGATCAAACGTAACCCCTAAGACTTCAAATGCTCGATCATATGCTTGTGCACTATTAGTTGTCCTATCAAACCTAAATCCGTATTTTCTCCATGCTTCAATTTTATTAGAAAATTTGCAAATTTCTAAATTTTTTTCCAAATTGATTAAAGAATCAAATTCTTCTTCTTGGAGTTTTGCGGCTGCCCAAAAATCAAGAGGCAAAATCCTATCAATATAAGGGTTTCCTTCAAGTAAGGGTAAAGCAGATTCATCAGTTATCCAAGTAACATGATCCTTTTTATACAAATGTAGCAAGGGGGTTGTTCTTAAAACATCTCCAAAACTTACTTTTTTAGAATTTTCTTCTTTATCAAGAATTTCTGAATATCCTGTTTTTATTATTAAAATTTTCTCTTTTTTATTCATAGAAACCTGGAGAGAATGTTATTTATAAACATTATTTAGGTTGAGAATATATTTTAAATGGGGAATTGTTTCTTATTTTGAGAAAGGCGATTAATAAAAGACTCTAATTCTGGAAAATGTTTATCCATATCAAGGGATTTTCTTGTATTGGCTACTCTTTTTAATAAAATTGGATAATTAACTTTATTTATTGTTTTCCTGATATCTTTAACATCTTTAATTCCCAAACAATCAAGTTTATATTTTTTCATTAATTTATCCATAAACTCAAAATCTTTTGAATAAAGGAATGGAATCCCTGCTTCTAAATAAGATACAAATTTGTTGCCTGTTGCAAATTTTGGTTCAAGACTAAGTTTATTTAAAGGAGAAATATTATCATAGATCCAGATTCCAAAATCATATTTTGAAATCTCTTTTATCAAACTTTTTGGATCAAGGGAGGGATGAATGTGAAAATATTCTGAAGTTATAAATTTTTTCGCATGATTAGACATTTTATTAAAACCTTTTTCTATTGAAAGGGTGTTTGCTTTGGTATAAACATGTATGTGTATTTTTTGTTTAATTATTTCTTTAGATTTTTCAAAGAGATAATTAGTTGTATTCAACTTATCTGCTCCCATTGCACCTACATAAACTGTATGAATTTCTTTTGATTTCGTTTTTGATTTTTTTATTGGAACAGAAAATTCTTTTGAGCAATAAGGGAGAAAAGAGATAGATGGGGCAAATTTAATATTTGTTCCAAGTAAACATTTGTCTAAATATTTAAGTTCTTCTGGGTCTCCCTTATGCATGATTCCTGAGCAATTTTCAAAACAAAACCTTTCAGAATATATTTCTAGAGTGCTTAATCCAATTTTCTTAGCTATACTCTTATTTGGATAACAAAGCCCCCTAATATCATAAGGGAAATATAAAATTGGCCATCTCCAAAACGACTTTTTTAATAAATAAGTGGGGGCACTAGGGGTTGCTCTTGAAATGACTATTTTTGGTTTAAGGGAAAGTAATTTTAAATAATTCTTAATTATCGAAGGCGTTTTCCTTAAGAATAACAATAAAACATTATGAATATTTTTAAGGTTCATTTTAGTGAAAGAAAGATCAAAAGAAATGATTTGATCAAAAGCATCTTTATAAAAAGCCTCTGATTTTTTATCAAAAGTTAGCAATCTTACAGATATGCATTTGTAACCTTTTTTTTTAAAAACTCTTGCTAATTTATATATCATTACCTCTGGAAAAGATTCTAAAAAAATTATTTGTTGTTTTTTCTGTTTATTCATGTCTTGTAATCAATATTTTTTATTTAAATATTCTTTGTAGCTTCTAAAACCTCTTTTACAGTTATAGTATTGGTGCAAATTGGATTTCCTTCTGCACATCCATGTTTTATGCATTTTTTGCAAATAGAATTATTTTTATAGATAATTCTTCTTTTTTTGGTCAAGGGGGCAGAGATTGTTGGAGGATAGGATGAAAAAATATCAACTACAAAAATTCCACATAGTGCTCCAATGTGTGCTATTCCAGTATCAATTGCCACAAGAAACTTCCCTTTGTTTCTCATTAAATAGGCAAGGGTCTCAATAGAAAGTTTGCCTGAAGAATCTAATGTCTTTGATTTATTTTTCATTTTAGACCTGATTTTTTGAATAATTTTTTCGTCATCCTTATTCCCGGTAAAGACTATGGAGGTTTTATATTTTGAAATTAAAAGGTCTGCAAGTTTTGCCCATTTTTCAATAGGCCAAACATGAGAAGGAGTTTGTCCTAATCTTATTGCATTGTGTGCAGAACCCCCATAAGGATGTAAAAAAATAACTTGGTTTGAAAAATGTTTTTTATTTCTAGTTATAAATTTTTTTGCTTCTTTTTCTCCTTGTTTTGTAAAATGAAAAATAAGTTTATCTTTATTTAAATTTAACCCTATTTTTTTAAATGCGACAGGCCAATTCTTTACATAGTGGGGTTTTTGCAAAATCATGTGGTTTAGGTGCAAAAAGAATTTTCTTTTTGGGATAATCTCTCTTATGAAGGGAGTGATAGGAAGATCATTAAAACCCACAAGATAGGGAATTTTTTTTATTTTCTTATACATTAATTTATCAAATATTGCAAAAGGATTTGAAATTAACAAAGCACAATCAAAAAGATTTTGACTAATTAGTATCTTAGCTTCTTCGAGATTAAGGCATTTAATCTTTGGGTTTTTTACAAATTTTTTATTTTTTTGGGGGGTTAGATAATAAATTTTCTTTTGTGGATATTTTTTTGTGGCCTGATTAAGAAAACCTAAAAGATTATATCCATCTCCCAGGGCCCCAGCAGAAACAATTAAAATATTTTTTAGTTCTTTAGGTTTTGGTTTAAATTTATTTGCTTCAAATAAAAACCAAAATAAATAATAAAATAAATTAAAACTTTGTTTAAGTGTGTTTATGAAAATACTATGAATTCTTCTTAATCTATAACCAAGCTTCATAAAATGTTAAAAAAATTCTCATTATAAAAGCTTATAGTAACTTAACTATGGTTTTTTAGGTTATTTCCTAGCTTGCCTATAACCTCTTTTTTAAAAATCTATCCCTCAAAAATAAATAATTTCTTCTTAATATGTCTAATTGTTGATAATGATCTACAGTAAATTTGTATAGGCGACTAACTATGAAAAATCTCATATTACAATTTCTACAAGAAACATTCATTGTATAATAAAACTTAGAATTAAAAGAAGTATTGGCATAATTAATTGTTTTTTTACAAAAAGGACATTTGGCTTGGAGAGTATATTTTTTATTTTTTGTTCTTCTTATTTTTGAAGGAAGAACATAATAAGAATACTTTCTCCTTGCTTTCAAAATGTCTTTTTTTAATTGTAAGATTTCTTGATCTGTCATTTCATCTGTCATATTTAACCAGTTTGTGTGGCGGATTTTATTTTTGATGAAATCCAACTTATTCTTAATTATTCCTTTACTTACAGAATGTTTGTAAATTGCACTTCCTGGATAAGCTTGGATAAATCCGAGTTGGGTTTGGCCTTTACAATTTTTTTTCCAATAATTAAGAGTCTTATAAGCAGTCTGTTTTGTTTCGGCTACATCTCCAAAAATAAAATTCCCCTGAATGCTCATTCCGGTTCCCATTGAAAGTTTTATCGCATTATCAATTTGCTCGGGGGTTATATTTTTCTTCATGCTCTTTAATACTTTTCTACTATAACTTTCAAAACCATAACTAACTGCAGAGCACCCAGAATCTCTTAGAGTTTCTAGCATTTTTTTATCCACATCCCTCACTGTTAATTGGCAAGTCCATTGAATTTCCCAGGGAAATTTAGCAATTAATTTTTTAATTTTTTTGCAAAAGTCAAATAGTCTTTTTCTGTCTATTGCAAATAGATCATCATAAATTGCGATGAGATTTATTTTGTATTTATTTATTCCAAATTCAAGCTCCTTCATAACTTCTTTGATAGATCTTTTCCTATATCTTTCTCCTAAAGAATGGTAGCAAAACGTGCACTGAAATGGGCACCCCCTACTAGTTAGGATGGGATATGGCCTAGGATAATCAAAAATATGGTATCCAGATTCATTTCCTGTATGTTTTAGTTGTTCTTCAAACCCTAAACCTTCAAAATCGGGAAAAGGTAAAGAATCTAGATTCTCAATTACGCTTCTGGGGGGGGTAAAACAAACTTTCCCTTTATCCCAATAGATTATTCCTTCGATCTTCTTTGGATTTTTATTTTCTCCCAAACAATTTAATAATTTTACTATTGTTTTTTCTCCTTCCCCCACAACTGCAAAATCTGGTTTTAAAGATTTAAACATTAGTTCAGGCTCGCTAGTAATCAATGCTCCCCCTATAATCACCTTTGGTCTTGATTTGTGTTTGCGGGTCGCGTTTATTATTTTTTCTATTGCAGCATATCCTATTCCCATGTGTCCAGAACAAACAAAATCATATTTTTTTCTGTTTAATTGTCTATTTATTAAAAATTCTGTGGTACCCTCAAAATGGTTTAAATTAAAACAATCTACCTCATAGTTTGCTTCCTTTAATACAGAAGAGATATATCCTAATCCTAGAGGAAAAACATAAGTATAATCTTTCTTATTAGTCAATCCGTATCTTGGAACAATTAGTAATATTTTCATAAAAAAATTTACTCTTGAACATTTATAAGGATTTGGATTTAAAATCACTCCCCCGAGTATATAAAAATTTATAAATCAAAACCACAAATTAAAGTCATGAAATATTTAATTACTGGGATTACTGGTTTTGCTGGTCCAAATCTAGCTAATTTACTTGTTGAAAAGGGGGAGAAAGTTTATGGATTAGTAAGAGGCTCTAATGGAAGAGAAAATGATATAAGAGATATTGTTCCTGATAAAAATTACCAAAAAATAACTTTCCTATATGGAGATTTTACACGTAAAAAAGATGTGGAAAGAATATTTAAGCAAAATAAATTTGACGGGGTTTTTCATTTGGGGGCACAGAGTCATCCTCCTACAAGTTTTGAAGATCCAGTTGGAACCTATATTGCAAATGTAGAAGGCACAAAAAATATTATTGAAGGTATTAAGGAATACCAAAGAGGGTGTGCAATGATGTTTTGTTCTACTTCTGAAGTATATGGAATAGTGGAAGAAGGAAAAGGGGCAATAACTGAAGATTTTAATATTCGTCCAATAAATCCTTATGGAATGAGTAAAGCAATTTCTGATGTTGAAGTATTATCAAGTGCAAATATAAAAGCTGCACCATTTAATCTTAATTTCTTTGTTACAAGAGCTTTTTCTCATACAGGAATGAGAAGGGGGAATAAATTTTCTATTTCTTCTGATGCTTATCAAATAGCTAGGATAAAAAAAGACTTACAAGAACCTAAAATAAGTGTGGGTAATCTTGAAAGTAAGAGGGTTGTGATGGATGTCAGAGATTGTGTGGAAGCATATTATCTTCTAATGAAAAGAGCTGTTCAAAAAGATGAAAGGGTGATTGGGGAAGCTTTTAATGTGGGGGGAACCGGCCTTTACAAAATGGATTATTTTCTAGATGAGATGTTAAATATGAGGGGGTTAAAAGGAAAGGTTACAAAAGTTCCAAATCCTAAATTTGTTAGGAAGATAGACATACCAGTTCAAGTTCCTGATTCAACAAAATTAAGAAACCTGACAGGATGGGAAGAAAAAATACCTCTCGGAGAAACCTTAGAAAGTCTGCTTAATTATTGGGATAAAAAAATAATCTAGAAAGTTATTCTATTTATACAAAATGGCAAAAAAAATACTTTTTGGCGCAGAGTATTCTATTCTAGATCCTTTGGCTTTGTTTTATCTTTCGGCTGTTGCAAAAGAAGAAGGCTTTGAAACAAAAATAGTTTTGTCTGAAGGACCTGAATATAAAGAATTTGAAAAACATATTCAAGACTTTAATCCAGATTATTTTGCAGCCACAGTTTATACTGGAAATCATATAGGGGTTAGAAACTTTTTAAACCGCATGAAAAAAGAAAAAAGAAATCTAACAACTATTGTTGGGGGCCCACACCCAACTTATTTTCCAGAAGAAGCTGCAAATTATTTTGATTTTGTTGTGGTGGGGGAGGGCTTTGATAGTTTAAGAAGAATCTTGAAGAACAAAGCTGATAAAAAAATTGTTCACTTAAAAAAGCTTGAAAAATTCCCTGCTTCAGACAGAGAAGAGTTTTATAAACAAAACCCAGGACATGGAGAAAATCCAATTAAAAATATAATTACCAGCACAGGATGTTATTTTAATTGTTGGCATTGTTATAATAGTAATGATGTAAGTGAAGTGCAAGGTCTTGAAGCCCCTCAAATTAAAGAAATGAAATCAGTATTGTGTGCAGAAAGATTTTTTCCCTATCAAAAGAGGTCTGTTGAGGAGGTAATTAAAGAAATAGATTATGTTCAAAAAATAGCTCCTTCGACTAAAATGTTTTTTTTTGAAGATGATGTTTTTGGGGGGGACATAAAATGGCTTGAAGAATTTGTTGAAAAATACAAAAAAAGAGCTCCTTTTCATGCAAACATGAGATTTGAATTAATAAATCCTGAGAAAAAAAAGGGTAAAAAAAGAATTGATTTGTTGACGGATGCGGGATGCACTGGGTTATCTTTGGCAATTGAATCTGGAAATGAAACAATTCGCGAAGAAATTTTAAATAGAAAAACCCCAGAAAAACTAATGTTCAGGGGATTAGCAGCATTAAATAAGAAAGGGATTAAAGCAAGAACATATCAGATGGTTGGACTCTCCTATGGAGCAAAAAAAAAGAAAACAAAAATAAACTTAGAACAGGATTTGGAAACACTAAAACTAAATATTCAATTAAGAGAAAAAACAGGTTTGCCAACGATTGCTTGGTCATCTACACTCATGCCTTATCCTGGAACAAAGATCGCAAACTATTGTTCAGAGCATGGGTTTTATGATGCGAGTCTTGATAATGTGATTGGACATGAAACATATAGAATAAGAAGTGTTTTAAAACACCCAAAAAAATGGGTAGGACCTAGGCTTTCAAGAGAAAGTACAGAATGGTTAGATGAAGAAGATGAAGAAATTTATAGAGGACAATTAAACAAATTAATGAATTTTTTTCCTATTTTTGCTTTGATCCCAAAAGGGGATTTGGTGGCAAAAAATTTTTTAGAAAAAAGTGAAGATGGAGACATATTTAAGTTAATGAAAAAATACAGGGTTTTTGATAAGATTGTGGAGGGAAAAGAATTAGAAAGAAAATTAAAACTTCTTAGGAAGGACCAGCATCTCTCAAAAATCAATGCTACCCTAAGACATCATGTTTATGACAACGATCTGTTTAAATTATAAATATTATTTTTTCCAAAGAAAAGAAAATACTTCTAAATCTTGTTTTTTTATTCCTTTAATTAAAAACATTGTTACAAAATAAATTAAGACCCCAAACAAGACCAGGAGAATTCCAGAAAATAAACCAATATCAACTTTCGGGATTGTCCAAGAAAGAACTCCCGCCATTATTAATGAGGCTAGAAGGGGTTTTATTATGTGTTTCACATTAATTTTTACTTTTAATTTTTTCTTAGAATAAAAAAGCAACATAAACATAAACAAATACCTGCTAGACAGGGTTGCGATTGCTGCACCGATTGTAGCCCACAAAAAGGAGATGTTTAAAAGAAGCGTGATTAAAAAATAATTTAAAAATAAATTCACTCCAAGTGCTGTGATTATTGATTTTGTTATATATTTTGGTTTTTCTCTGGAAGTGAATAATATACTAAATAAACTAGTGGTTGTCTCTGAAAAAATCAAGAATGCTAGAAAATAAAGTATTAATGAGCCTGCTACATATTCTTGACCATAGAATAATCTAATAAAATATTTTCCAAAAACCAAGACCCCTAAACAAGCAGGAATATTAAACAAAAAAATATATTTAACGACTTTGTCAAAAGCTTGTTTTACTCTCTTCATTTTAAAAGAACTTAGAACAGGTAAAAGGAGAGAGGCTATTCCAATCAAACCTGTTACTCCCAAAACCAGTGCAAAAATCGCCCGATAATATCCAATAAATGCCAGGTCTTTCATCAATACCCCCAACATAAAAATATCAACTTCAGAAAAAACAAGCAAAGAAACCCCACCTAAAGCCAAATAAAATAAAAACTTTGAAACTCTTTTTTTATTTATTTTTGTTTTTGATTTTGTAAAAAGAAAGGGGGTCATTTTTTTAGAGAAGAATAAAGCGAAAATAGTCATTCCAAATGAAGCAAAAATTAAAGCGAAAAATATTCCTGGAAGATAATGGTCAGGAGAAAAAAGTAAAAAAACTATTATAACTGATGTCATCCTTGTTATTTGAAATAAAAATTCTTTAAAAAAATCTAATTTGACTTTTCTATAAATATAGAAGAACGAAGCAAAAAAACCAGATAAACTAAAGAAGAAAATATAAAACGCAGAAGCAACAAACAAAGGAGTTAAATCTGGCATCTTAAAAACATATTTTGCTAAAAGATGGGAGCCTGCAAATAAAACAAAGGAAGTGATAAAAATAAAAACTAATTTCATTATAAATAAGAAATTAAAATACGCATTTGCTTTGTTTTTATTTTTTAGATTTTTTGAGAAAAAAGTCATGAGTGTTTGATTAACTCCTAAATCTCCTATTGTCATGAAAAGTATTGCTACAGATAAGACAATGGAATATACCCCAAACTTTTCTGGAAGCAAAAACCTTGCTAGTAAAATTGTGAAAACTAATCCCCCTACTTTGGTTAAAAAGGCGTTTAAAAATACCCAAACAGAATTTTTTAAAATTTGTTCTGTAAGAGATTTTTCCCTAAAATCTTTCATAGGGCCATCAAGAAAATTAAACTTATAAAATTAATTAAAGATACCTCTTTAATTTTTACCAATACACTTTAATTTTTTAAATTTAAAAAAGTCAAACACCAAAGAAACTTTATCAATCCTGTCTTGATAAGCTGGTTGACAAATTATATCCAAAAGTAGATGGAACGCGGCTCCAGCAAAGATAAATAAAAAAATGTGTGATAAAAAAATTCCAAAAAATAAAAGAATTGAGATTTCAATGCCATGAAATAAACAAAATGCGATATAAGATTTATTTCTGTTTTCTCTTGTCAAAGAAGTAAATTCCCTTATCTTTTTATGATGCCAGTTAATTGCTTTTCTTAAACTCAAATTCTTTTTTGTAAAAACATAATGAATATAATGGTCAACATCTATTAAAACTGTGGATGCTAAAACAATTAAGGCCTCAATTAATTCTATTTTTGGAAAAATAAAAAATAAAAATAGGGAAAAGAAAATTCCAAAGAAAAAATGTTGTCTTGGATGCATTTAAAAAATAAAAAAAAATATTTTATAAAGCTTATTTATTAATCCTCTATTCTCTTTACCATGTCTGTGAAAGCAGGCCTTGTAATTAAAACTCCAACAGTAATTCCAATTATTGTTGTGATTGCAAATCCTTTTAATAATCCTGCTCCTGCCCAAATCAAAGGCATAAGTGCTACAACTGCTGTAAAATATGCTCCCAAGATGATTGCAAATGCTCTTTTCATTCTTTGTTTAATACTTAAGAAAACACTTTGTCTTGCTTCATCTAAAATAATAATTTGTTGGTCTATTCCTGTACCAATTGTTGCTAAAATTCCTGCAATACTTGGCAAATCAAGATTCCACTCAATAAAAGAAGCTATTCCTAAAATAATAATTATTTCAGATAAACTTGTAATCAATAATACAACTGAGGATTTAAATTTTTTGTATCTAAAAAAGATAATTATTGAAACAACCACCAAGGCTCCAATACCTGCAAAGATAATTGATTTTAAGAAATCATTGCCTAGTGTGGGAGAAATTGTGTCAAGTTTTACTATTTCTAATTTATATGGGAGGCTCCCAGTAATTAAAATTGTTTGAAGTTTGTGCATTGAATCTTCTGCAGCATTATATGCATCTGCCTGATTCTCCCCTGTTCCTGAACCAGAAATTTGTATTTGGGTTGTTACTCTGCCTTTAAGCCCTTCTCCAATCAAAAGACTATCAACAAGGGTGTCATCCACAAATAAATCTAATTTTTGAGAAAGGAAGTTACCTTCTGCAGTGGAATTTACTTCAAGATTCTTTGTTGTTTCGGCATGCCTATTTGCAGCATCTTCACTTAAATAAATTACGAATCTAAATTTACAATAAGATCCTCCTTCTGCTTCTTGACAAGTCTCAATTCCTGCACAGGTTGCATCGTTTCTACAAACAGAGGCAATATCTTTATCCCCTCCAATAAAAACAGTTTCATTTCCAATTTTTGCTTCAAATTTTCCTTGTTTTGAAATTAATTCCTCTAAATCTTTTGGTGTGGCTCCTGCGATCTCAATTAAAACATAGTGGTTCCCAGCTAAATCTGAGACAGGGCGAATATTCATATCTTCAATACCATATACATTAAACCTATTATTAATTATATCTACCAAGTCATTTACTTCAGAAGAAGAAAGTTCTTTGTCTTGAGCCTGTATTAATGCTCTTGAACCTCCTGCTAAATCAAGTCCCATTTTAATCTTGGTCTTTGGTATGTCTGACACAGTTATTTCTGGTGCTTGTTCTGAAAATAAAACAACTTCAAGATCTTTTGTTGCAATGTCTGTCTTTATTTTTTCCCCTGAGTCAAATTTTCCTTTCATGACTCTTGCAAAATCTTCTAAATTATTTATTTCCTGTCCATCTATTGCTATAATTTCTTGTCCTTGTCTTAATCCTTGCTCAAATGCAGTAGAATTTGCTTCAATACTAGTTATTACAACTCCTTTTTCAAAGAAAGTGGGAGGCAATCCAAAAATAGACAAAAGAGACATAGCTAAAACAATTATCAATAACCAAATTTTCCAAGTAAGTTTAGTCCGCATTTTTTTTCTCCTTATGTTTTATATACCATTTAAGTATTGAAGTGTTTGTTATCCAGGTGTTAAGTATATCAAATCCCAACCCAATTGCAAGAATTGTAAATATCTGACTTAATACTATTGAAAAAGACTTCACAATGACCAAAGCAAAGACTACTGCGAATAAAGAAGTGAGCGTCATTGTCATTCCTGTTTTAAATGCCTTGAAAATTCTTGTATTTAACTCCCCTTCTTTTCTTTTTAAAATTCTAGTTGTCAGTAAAATATCTGTGTCAACAGAATAACCAATTAACATAAGAAGGGCCACTATTCCTGCACTTGACATCTTCATCCCAAAAATATTAACAAGACAAAGGGTCATTAAAATGTCTGCAAAAGCAGAAAGAATCACAGCAGTTGAAGGGACAAAGGTCCTGAAAATTATGAAAACAACAATCCCCATGAAAATAAATGCAAATAAAATCGCAATTAAAAGTTGCCCATAGAAACTTTCACTTAGAGCAGAACCAGTAAATTCAAAGCTACTATTTTCATCACCAAGCTCATACCCAAGATATTCTTCTAAAACTTGGCGCGTTTGTTTTCCGTCGCTCTTGGTTTCAATTGTAACTGCTTTTTGTTCTCTTGTTATTAAATCATAAATTTCTCTGGTGTTTAAGTCATCAAGTTTATCTGAAATAGACTGTTCTAAATCTAATAAATCAATTTTGCCATAAATAGTCACAGAAGTTCCTCCTGTCAAAGAGATATCTTTGTAAATAAAATCATCATTTTTTGAATAAAATATTGACATATAAACAAGGGACAAAACCAGGAGTATAATTGGAATTAATAATAACTTCTTGTAGTATTTGTCATGCCAGTTTTTTTGTTTTGTGTTTCCTATTTCTTCCATGGTATCAAAAGACTGAAATTCCAAGGAATTTCGTCAATTTCCGTGAATTAGAATTCACGTCATATGCGCGGACCGGGACTCGGCGAGTCAACAAGTTAACTCACTAGCACTTGAATAACCTCAAGTACTAAACCAAGATTCGATTCAATGCGCGGACCGGGACTCGAACCCGGGTCAATTGGTTGGAAGCCAATTATTCTGCCGCTAAACTATCCACGCTTACTTGATAAAGTGTATATATTGTTTTAAAGGTTTTCTATAATGCAAACTACATTCAAATACAAAACGCGCCTGGTAGGATTCGGGCCTCACGATCGTGCTGAAGCTCGACCTGCATTCCGAACAAGTTCGAAACACAAACCTTGTTCGAATCCCACACGCGCCTGGTAGGATTCGAACCTACGACTTCTTCCTTAGGAGGGAAGCGCTCTAATCCAGACTGAGCTACAGGCGCATAATTTTTAAAGGGTATTGTGGTTTAAAAAAGATGTTGGTCAAGATTTTGGGAGCAGTGGATTTAATTTTAGGGGGAATTTTAATCTTAAAGAGCCTCTTAAATTTATCAAATTATATTCTACTATTCTGCGCCATAGCATTATTAATTAAATCTTTTTTAGGTATGCTAAAGAACTTTGCTAGTTGGATCGACTTTATTGGGGGGGTAGTTTTTCTCTTGTCAATATTTCTAAATTTGCCAACAATGATTTGCTTTATTATTGGTATTTTAATTATTCAAAAAGGAATTTTTAGTTTTTTTTGAATGCAGGGTACAGGATTCGAACCTGTGTAGGCACTAAGCCAACAGATTTTGAGTCTGTCCTGTTTGACCACTCCAGCAACCCTGCCTAATTTTAGGCATGAATTAGTCTATAAAAAGCTTTAGAAAACCTATATTTCTGTTCCATAATCCTTATAAAACAAACCAATATCAATTGTATATAAAAATGGGGAAATTGGAAAAAGCTCTTGATGATTTTAAGAATAAAAAAATTTTAGTTATTGGGGATGTTATTCTTGATTTATTTACTTGGGGAAAGGTTCCTGATAGGAGAAATCCTGAACAACCTGTTGCTCCCTTAATAAATATAATTGAAGAAACTTATGCTCTCGGAGGATCTGCAAATGTGGCAAGCAATGTTACTTCGTTGGGGGGAAAATGTAAACTTTATGGGCTCATTGGCGAAGGACAAAATGGAAAGACAATAAAAAAAATGTGTGAAGAAAAAGGAATTATTTTTAGGGATTTTTATAGTGAAAACCCCACCCTCATGAAACAGCGAGTGATGGCCCATGGCCAACAAGTGGCAAGATTAGATAGGGGGGAAACAAACTTAAAAAAAATAAATTTAAAAATTCGTAAAAAAGTTATAAATAAGTTAAATGAAGACTTAGAAGACTGCGATTTTATTATTTTATCAGATTATAATAAGGGTTTTTTAAGCAAAGAATTATCTCATGAAATTATTGATTCTGCCAATAAAAAAAATATAAAGACCTCTGTAGATCCAAAACCCCAGAACATTTCTTATTTTAAAAATTGTACTGTAGTTACTCCTAATGAAATGGAGGCAGAAAAAATAACAAACATAAAATATTCAAATGGAAAAGAAAGACTAGAAAAAATGGGAAAGAGTCTATGTGAAGTTGTTGGTTCAAAATATTCTGTGATAACTTGTGGAGCAGACGGGTTCTTTAGTTATGAAAAAAAGGGAAACTCTTTTTTGACTGGAACAAAAGCAAGAGAGGTTGCAGATGTCACAGGAGCAGGAGATACTTTTGCTGCAACTTTGGCTTTAGGTTTAGCTTCAGATTTAAAATTACATGATGCTGCTTTATTGGCAAATTATGCTGCAGGGATTGTTGTAGAAAAAATAGGCACAGCTACAGTCACCACAAAAGAAATTAAAAGAAACCTTTATAAATCTGCAAATTCTTAAAATTTCGAAGACGGCCATAATGGGTTGGAAACACCTGTTCCCATTCCGAACACAGAAGTTAAGCTTCCTATGTCGTTTGTATTAGTGGCAGACCAGCTGCGAAGCATTGATGCTGTCTTCTTTTTCAAATTCTTTATAAATTATTGATTCTTTGTTAGTTTATGGTAAAAAAGACAATTTCGAGAACACAAGCAAAAAAGCAAATTAAAGAATTTTTTGAAGATTTAAAAGGAAAAACCCCAAAAGAAGTTAGAAAAATCAGAAGATTGGCCATGGGATACAATATCAAACTAGAAGAAAAGAAAAAATTATTTTGTAAAAAATGTTTTGCGCCCTATAATTTTCCAGGAGTCAAGATAAAAAACGACCTAATCACGATTTCTTGCGATAGTTGTGATCATAAAAGCAGGTGGAAGATTAAGTCTTCTTAAGATTAACTCTTTTTGAATTTCCCTACTAGTTCGAGTAAGTCTGTTTGGCCTAGAAATACAGATCTGCAACAAAATCTTTCTAATCCTAGATCCTCCAAAACCTTTTTGGATTTTTCTCCTTCTTGTACTCGTTTTTTGAAATCTTCCCATAGGTGGCCTAAAGGTTTTCCACATGAAAAGCATCTAACTGGAATTATCATATTTATATTGCATAAAGAATATTTATAAAGCTTGCTATGAAGAAAATTGTGTGCTCCCTGGTGACATATGTCACCACCTAAAATAAACCTCTGCTGGAGATTTATTTCCTAAACTTGTATGTGGTCTAAAATGATTATATCTCATCCTAAATAATTCAGAATC
>JAFCFX010000011.1 GCA_017608405.1 Candidatus Pacearchaeota archaeon
ATTCTTTTCTAATTTCCTCTTTTTTCATATAATTCGCATGATTTTACATGCGAACTAATTTTCGGTTTTACACATAACTTCACTAGTGACATATGTCACCTTGTTATACACTATGAAGAAAATTGAGATAAAATAGCGAGTATAGAAATACTTATAAAGATATTTTCAAAGGAAATTCTAAGGAAAATGGTATTTAAAATAGATCTAGAACAAGAAGCAATAAGTCAAGGAAAACAGCTTAGAAAAAACATAGATGATCAATTGGGGATAACCCTTAAGGAAATAACTCCTAATAAATTGTTCATAGATAGAAAAGCTAAGGGTCATTTTAGTCCTGGGACGGATACAAATCCCAATAATATCACTTTGTACAGGGAAATACTTTCGGGGGTTGCAAGAGAATATGAACTAATTAATCCAAATCTAAAAATAAAGGCTAAATTAAAGAGAAATGGTTATAGGGTTAATCTAACTTTTAGGTTGGTTTAATTAAAAATGAAAGGAAAAAAACTAACAATTCCGATACTCACACTAATTTTCTTGTTCAGTATTAGCTTAATGCCTTTGACATCGGCAATAATTGTTGATGCTGATTATATTACGATTTATGCTGGAGAAATAGGTAAAGTTGATATTGAAGTTGACAATAGTGAAGATTTTGATATGGAAGATGTTTCTATTCAACTTGTACTTAATACTGTGCTTCCTGATGGGACTCCTATTTCACTTCCTTTTACAGTAATAGGAAGCTCTGAAAAAGACCTGGATGATTTAGATGAAGGAGATGATGATTCTGTTTCATTTCAAATAAGAGCTTCAACAGACATTGTTCCTGGAGATTATCAAATTCCTTATGAAGTAAGATATACTAATGTTGACGAAGATGACAAAGATAAAAAAACAGGAACTTTTGGAATAAGAGTTAGTGCTAAAACAGAACTTGATTTTATAGTGGAAACCAGGGAAAATGCTATTGTTGGGCAAGAAGGAAGAGTTTCTTTGGAAATTGTAAATAAAGGGCTTGGAGATATTAAATCAGTATATGTTCAAATCTTTCCAGAAGGTTTTGAATTGCTTTCAAAAGATAAAGTATTTGTTGGAAAAGTAAGTTCAGAAGATACTGATGTGGCTAGTTTTGATGTTATTTACAAAACAACCAATCCTACACTAAAAGCAAAAATAACTTACAAAGATTTTGATAATAAAGAGCACACAGAAACAGTGGATTTAAATTTCAAAGTTTATACAACTGAAGAGGCCATTGAAAAGGGATTAATCAAAAAAAACAACACTGGAAAATATGTAATATTTATTATAATTATAATAATTATTTGGGCTATTTATAGGAAAATAAAGAAGCGAAGAAACAGCAACAAGAGGAGGGCTTGAAAATGTCTGGGCTATTAACAAGGTTGGATAATTGGAGTAAAGAAAATTTAGACTCATTAAAATTGTGCCCTGGGGACGTTGTTGCATTTCACAATGAATTTCTACAATATGGTTCAAAGCTTATTATGACTAGGGCTAAGAAACCCCTAAGAGAGGGAACAACTTCTAAAAATCCTTTAGACCTTTGCTTAACTTATGTGACTCTTTTTGATCCAGGAAAAAAAGAAAATGAAATTCTTAGAACATCTACGGGAATTTGGTATTTTTCTCCTGATAAACCAATCCCTTCTCATTCAGATGAATTAAGAACCTACAACTTTAATGTTACTGATGCTTATGTAGGAAAAGAAGAAATTCAAAAAGCTTTTGATTCAGATGTTTTTAAAAAAGAAGGACTAAGCTGCGATTCTGACTGGTTTGAAAATTTTTCTGGAAAGAAGTAACTTTAGAATCATCCTAAAAATTTAAAAACCTATTTAGATTTCTTAATCTCAATCTTATAAAAAAGAGGAGAAAAAATGGGGAAAAAATGTATTTATTGTGGAAGCAGTCTTGATGACTTTTGCGTTATTGACTTCTGTGAAAAATGTGGAAAAGAGGTTTGGGGGGATAAAATGTTTAAAACAATAGTGGAAAATATGGAAAATGCTAGAAAAAATGGGGACTTATGTCACTCTCAAACTTTTGTAGAATGCCCTACTAAGAGTGAATTTGACAACCCTAATAGAAGTTTTTCTTTCTAAAAGATAGTTTTTTAAAGAGCGTATTTCTGGATAAATTATGAGTAAGAAAAAACCTGTACGAACTAGGGGGAAACTACAACTTAGTAAGTACTTTCAAGAGCTAAAGAAAGGAGAATCAGTAGCAGTTGTGAAAGAACCTGCAGTAGCTTCAAGCTTCCCTACTAGGCTACAAGGAAGAACCGGTGTTGTCGAAGATAAAAGAGGCAAATCATACATTATAAAAATAAAAGATCAATCTAAAGAAAAGAAATTTTTAATAGAGCCCATACATTTAAAAAAAATAAAATAGATATTAAAAAATGATAAAGACAACTAAACCCCTAAGCATGGCAGAAGCAACAAAATTCATCAAGGGGAAAGACGGAATTGAAGCAGAAGTAAAAGGATTCATAAAAAAATTTACAAAAATGAAATTAGAGAATGCTAAATCAATAAGAAAAAAAATTGAAGAATTAGATTTAATGAAAGTTAAATCCGAACATATTTCAAAAATAATTGATTTAATGCCAAACAATGAAGAAGACTTAAATAAAATTTTTGTCGATGTTGGTTTAGATAAAGATGAAACACAAAAAATACTCGATATACTTAAAGAATTTACCTAGAAAAAATGCCAAAAGAAGAACATGCAATAGTCTTAGAATACTTACCAAACGGATATCCTTTGGAAAGGAAAATGATGCCTATAGTGCAAGCTATAGGGAAAACTAACTTTACTCTTTTGGAACTAGTGCCTAGGAGGGGGGAAACCCTTACAATAGGAGAAAAAGTCTATATTGGTGAAGGTAAACGAGACAAAATATACTATATTCTTGGCAGACTTCATAGGGAAAAATTGACAGAAGCTGCTAAACAACAATTAGAAGAATTTATAAATGGGGCAGTCAAAGAGAAAGAACAAGAATTTATTATCTTTTTCAATAAGGCAGAAGCAATAAACAAAAGAATACATCAGATTGAGTTGCTTCCGGGATTAGGAAAAAAACATATGCAAGAAATTCTCAAGCAAAGAGTAGAAAAAGAATTTTCCTCTTTTGAAGAGATGAAAAACAGAATACAAAATTTGCCTGACCCAGAAAAAGCTGTTGTGAAAAGAATCTTCCAAGAACTTACAAATCTTGAGAGATATAATTTATTTATAAAATAAAATGGAAACAAAACAAGTACAAGAACAAAAAAAAGAACCAGTTAAAGATCCTGGGAGAATAGTAAGAATCTTATCTAAGGACATAGAAGGAAATATGACAACCTATGCTGGTCTAACAAAAATTAAAGGTATTTCTTGGAGTTTATCAAATGCTATTTGTAAGAAATTAAAAATAGATAAAAAAGGGAAAATTGGTTCATTGACTAAGGATGAAATAGATAAAATATCAGAATTTGTAAAAAAAATAGATATTCCTAAACATCTGGTAAACAGACAAAAAGATCTTGAAACTGGAGAAGATAAACATTTAGTTGGGGCTGATCTAGAACTTAGAAAAGAATTTGACATTAAAAAATTAAAGAAAATAAAGAGTTACAAAGGATATAGGCATGTGCTTGGATTGCCTGTGCGGGGACAAAGAACCAGAAGTAATTTTAGAAAAAACAAAAGCAAAGGAGTAGGAATTAAAAAGAAGAAAAAACAATCATAAAAATGAAAGCAAATATAAAATTTTCATTCATCCGAAATAAATACAAAAACGGTTTCAAATGAAAAGAAAACATAAAACCTACTCAAAACCAAAAAGACCTTTTGACAAAGCTAGAATTGAGGAAGAAACAGAAATAAAAAAAGAATTTGGATTAAAAAATAAAAAAGAAATTTGGAAAGCAGATGCTAAAATTAATTCGATGAGAGAAAAAGCAAAGAAATTAATTTCTGCAGAACCAGAAGAACAACATGCACTTTTTGATAGATTAAAAAAAATTGGTTTAGATGTTAATTCTATTGGGGATGTTCTGGCTTTAGATAAAAAAGATTACTTAAAGAGGAGACTTCAAACAGTTGTATTAAATAAAAAACTTGCCACAACAATCAAAACAGCTAGACAATTAATTACACATAAAAAAGTTCTAGTAAATAAAAAAGTTATTGATGCTCCGTCTTATGTTGTGCCTGTAGAACTTGAAGATAAAATTTCTTTAAAGCAAAAAAACTCTGGAGCAAGTTCAGGTCTAGCACCTGAAGATAAGAACACTTCAGGCACTACTAAAAAAGCACCTGAAGATAAGAACACTTCAGGCACTAAAGAAAAAACCGAAAAGGTTGAAAAAGTAGAAGATAAACCAGAAACTAAACCAGAAAAAGTGGAGGAAAAAAATGAGTAAGGAAGAAGTAAAGAAAAAAGTTGAAAAGCCTAAAAAGGAAACAAAAGAAAAGGTTGAAGTAGAAAAAGTAAAAGATAAACCAGAAAAAGTTGATAAAAAAACTCCTAAAAAACCAAAAAAAGAAGTAGAAGCTATAATTAATATTTACACTTCATTTAATAACACCCTTGTTCATGTCACAGACATGTCAGGGAGAACCCTTGCTAAAGTAACTGGGGGGATGACGACAAAACACGGAAGACTAAAAGCAAATCCTACAATCGCTATGTTTATTGCAAAAAGAGTTTCAGAAAATATTAAGGATTTGGGGGTGAGATCAATTTATGTCAGAATAAGAGCAAAAACAGGAAATCCTGCACCTGGGCCAGGTGCAAATGCTATAATTAAAAGTCTATCAAGAGAAGGTTTTAAAATATTAAACATCCTTGACACTACAAGGATTCCTCGCGGAGGGCCTAAGAAAAAGGGAGGTCGAAGGGGCAGAAGACCATAGGTTTAAAAATGCTCTTTATGATATTTAAAAATGAAAATTATGAAAAAAACAGATAATCAAATTGTGTTTGTAACAGAAATAGACGAAAGCTTGGCAAACCTTGTAAGAAGATATCTTAATCAGGTTCCTATTCTTGCCATTGATGAAGTGGAAATTTCAAAAAATGATTCTCCTTTATATGATGAAACAATTGCACACAGAATTGGATTAATTCCATTAAAAATGGAGAAATCAATCACAGAAAAAACCACTGTTAAGCTTAAATTAAATTCAAAAAAAGAAGGTGCTGTTTATTCTGGGGAAATGACTGGAAAAAACAAGCCTGTCTATGATAAAATTCCCTTGACTATCCTTAAAAAAGGCCAAGAATTAGATGTTGTTGCGACAGCAAAGGTTGGAAAAGGGTATCAACACGCTAAATTTTCTCCAGGTTTAATGTTTTATAGAAACATAGTTAATGTAAAAATTGATAAGAATTGTCCTGCAGAGGTTGTAGGTACCTGCCCAAAAAAAATCTTAAAAAATGGAGCAGGCAAAATTACTGTGACAGATAATCAAAAATGTGATATGTGTGAAGCATGTGTTGATTTTTGCAAAAAACAAGGAAAAGGAACTATTGAACTTGTTCCAACAAAGGAATTACTAATCACTTTGGAATCTTTTGGACAAATGAGTGTGGAAGAACTTTTCAAAAAAGTCTCTGGTGTTCTAAAAAAAGACCTTGGGGAAGTTTCAAAAAAACTCAAAGCTAAGAAATAATTCTAAAGCTTTTTATATAGGTAATTTGTGATTAAATTGTTTGATATATTGTGCTAATATGCGGAAGTGCCGGAGTGGTCAAACGGGCTGGATTAAGGCTCCAGTGGCTTAGTGCCTGCGAGGGTTCGAATCCTTTCTTCCGCATGAATAACTTTATAAAGCTCCCAAAACTCACATTTTTACCTGCGAGTAAATCGCGATAGCGGGAAAATAATATTTCTTGCTAAATTCATAAAATGAAATCAAATACAAAAATAGAAAAACAATTACAAAAGAAAACTAATTTGGAATTAGTTAAAACTATAATTACTGCAAAAAAACACAAAGCTTGGAATAAGATAGTGGGAATTCTTTCTGGATCTAGAAAAAACAGAATTAATAAAAACCTTGGTGAAATAAAAGAAGATTGTATTGTAGCTGGAAAAGTTTTAAGCCAAGGGGAAGCAGGAAAACATAAAATAATCGCATTAAGCTTTTCTGAAAAAGCAAATGAAAAGATAAATAAAGCCGGAGGCAAATCTAATACTATCTTAAAAGAAATTAAATTAAATCCTGAAATGAAAGGATTAAAGGTATTAAAATGAAAATCATCGACGGTAAAAATGCTACACTTGGAAGACTGGGAAGTTATGTTGCAAAACAAGCACTAAAAGGAGAAGAAATTATTATTTTGAATTGTGAACAAGTTATAATTACTGGAAATAAAAAAAATATAGAAAAAGAATTTGCAGAAAAAAGGAGTAGGGTTGGTTGGAGTCAAAAAGGACCAAAACATTCACACTTAGCATTTAAAATTGTGAAGAGGGCAATAAGGGGTATGCTTCCGGATCATAGGAGAGGAAGAGGAAAAGATGCTTTTAAAAGAATAAAATGTTATAATGGGGTCCCAAAAGAATTTGAAGAATCAAAAAAAATCTCTGCAGGAAAAGAAAAACCAAGTAAATTTATCCAAATAAAACACGTGGCTAAAAAATGAAAAAAGTAATTATGTCTGGTAAAAGAAAAACTGCGGTGGCAAGGGCCATTCTGGTAGAAGGTGGAGGGAAGATAACTGTAAATAAAAAACCATATAAACATTTACAATTATTTGATAAATTAAAAATTGAAGAACCTATTAAAATTGCTAAAAAAATACTCGGAAAAATAAACTTTGATGTGAAAATCATGGTTCGGGGCGGGGGAGAAAAAAGTCAAATTGAGGCTGCAAGACTTGCGTTAGCAAAAGCGATTGTAGAATTTTCAAAATCTAAAGAATTAACAGCTGCATATTTAAGTTATGATAGAAATCTTCTTGTTGCAGACATCAGAAGAAAAGAAGCATATAAGCCAGGAGATAGTAAAGCGAGAAAGAAGAGACAATCATCTAAACGTTGATTATCTCATTGCATTCCTAATAATTCAAAAGATTTAGAAACACAAAGAGGCAGAGTTCTAAACGTTAAAATCAAATCGACACAGTCATTTGCCTAAAGAGATGATTTTATTTCTTCAAACCCCAAAACTTCTTCCACTTTTTCCAGTTTCTTCCAAGAAGAAACCCAAGGAAGATTCCTAAAATCCAGGCACCCCTTATTGCATTAAGTGCTGTGTTTGAAGTTATTCCAAGAACTCTATGCACAAACCATCCAACAAGAAAACCTATGACTATTGCAAACAAAAAGAGCACAAGATATTTTAGGAGGGTTTTCATTTTAATACCCCTCCTAATAAAATTTCATAATTATCTTTTGATTTTCTAACTCCTTTGAATTCGACATTCATTTGAGGAGCATCTTTATTATACCCATTTCTAAAATGAATTGTATCATAATGTTTTGGTTTCCCATTTGAATCAAATAATCTCTTTGTCCAGTAAGGCTTTATTTCTCTATACTCGATTTTCTTTTTTCCAGAAATAATTTCATCAAACCATTTTTTCATTAAGGTTAGGTGTAGGATTTTTACCATATTTTGATAAAGAGATTGAATAATTTAAGGTTTTCCCTACCCTTTCTTTATCCCCAATTTCTCTAATTTATTTTGAACATGATTAAATAGCGTTGACGAGATAAGAGCTTGGTGTGAGCCTTGGTGGGTTTGTTTATCAAACTTTATCTTTCCTAAATATGTTTGGTTTGTTAGGATCTTTTTTAGGCCGTTTACACTAAAGCCGTATTTTTTTGCTAGCTTTGTTAAACTCACTTTTTGGTTGAGGAAGTCTTGAAAGACTTCTTGGACTTGGTATGAATGTTCTGTAGGAATTAGTTTTTTATTTTCTAGTTTATATCCCCAAGGTGCACGGGTTACATGGTTTCCTTTTTCTGATTTTCCAATCATTCCTTTTTTAGTTCTTTTTGAAATTGATTTAGCTGATTTTCTAAAAGTATCCAATATAACACCATCTATTTTTTCATTTAGATAACCTTCAAAATCTTTTTCTTCATCAGGAGAAAAATAATGACATATAAAACACAATGTAACTAAATTATTATGATTGTCATCTCCTCCATCTAACCTCATTTTAATGTGGTGAATCTCTAACTCATCAGACATTCCTTTATAACCACATTTTTGGCATGTAAAATTATCTCTATTAAATATCTTTGATTTTGTTTTTTGTGGAGTTGAAGGTCTTTTAGGCATTTTATATACTATCTATGGGAGACTTTATCTTTTTTAATTCCTCTGTTGAGATGTGAGTATAAATTTGAGTTGTGCTGAGGTCTGCATGACCTAATAACTCCTGTATCATTCTTATGTCTGTTCCATTTTCTAATAAATGTGTTGCAAAACTATGCCTTAGTGTGTGTGGACTCACTTTTTTATTAATTCTTGCTTTTTTTGCAGTAATTCTCACTATTTTTTGTATGTTTCTATCTGTTAATTTGCCTTTTAATCCAGAAAAGAGGTATTCTTGCCCTTCTTCTTGCTGTTTTTGGGCTTGTTTTTTTAATTTTCCCAATAAAAATAAGGGAATATTAAAAACCCTGTCTTTTTTTCCTTTTGCTTGTCTTACATGTCCTAACATTTCTTCAAAATTCAAGTCTTGAGTTTTTAAATTAATTAATTCAGATACCCTAAAACCACATGCATAAATTAAACTTATCATTAATTTGCTCTTTTTTGTCGGAGCCCTATTAATTAACTTTTTTACTTCTTCTTTTGTTAAAACAGCTGGAATCTTTTTTTCTCTTTTTGGCCTTTTAATGCCCTGTGTTAAGTCTTTTTTTAAAATATTAGAATAAGCATACCTAATTGCAGCTAAAAATAAAATTACTGATGATGAGGCTTTATTTGAAATTTTTTCAGCCATACAAACTTTTAGATCATTTTCTGTTATTTGGTCTGGATCTTTATTGCAAAAATCTAAAAGTTCTTTATTGGCTCTAAGATAGTTTCTAATTGTATAATCTGAATTTTTTGATATTTTTAATTCAATTTTTAATTTGTCTAGAAATTCCTCTTTTTTCATGTATTTGGTTGTGCGAACTTCTTTATAAAATTTGATTAAAATTGTAGGGTAGTGACAATATACGTTGTACGAACTTTTATAGAGGGAAATTAAAAATAGAATCCAACAATGAATAGTATTATCAAAATAATGATTGATATAATTGCTAACAGTTTTCCCTTCAAATGATTTTGTTTAATAGAATAAAGGGCTATACTCGCTAAAATAACTAATCCTAGAGAAGATAGGCCTATAATAGGTAAGAGACATAATGCAATCCAGGCTAGATCAAAAGATTTTATTATAACAAATAAAACTATTGTAAATATTGCCAAACAAAAAGACCATATAGCCAATTTACTATATTTTTGCTCCAGAATAAAGGTTATTAATTGGAATATAAAAACTTATGTTTGACACTAAATTTTGACTCATTTCTTTTTAGGCCTGTGGGGGTTGTGCACTTAGGTTAGCTAAGTGAAGACTGGTTATTTTATCTCCATAAAGATTATAAGTAAGAGTATATTAAAATAAAAAATGAGGAGACTAGATCTTGTAGCTGGGGCTTATATCTTTACAGAAGACAAGTTATTGCTAGTCTTACATAAAAAACTAGGTCTTTGGCTGCCTGTTGGGGGGCATAAAGAAGAAAATGAAGATTTTGATGAGTGTATTAAAAGAGAAGCAAAAGAAGAGACAAATTTAGAAATTAAATTAATAAATCATGCACATGTGCCTGTTGAAGGAAATGTTGTAAAAAATCTGGCTACCCCTTTTTATGTAAATATCCATTCTGTGGGAGACCATGACCATCATTGTTTTTTTTATTTGTGTGAAGCACTAAATCCAGATGAAATTAAGATCAATAAAAAAGAATTAAGAGATTACAAATGGATCTCTAGAAAAAATTTGAATGAAGATCTTGTTCCGGTGGACGTTAGAAATATTGGAAAGCTAGCTTTTTATTTGCGCGATTTTTGATGTAAATTTTAATTCCGTTCACTAAGGTATCCTAAGTATCTGTCGAAGAGTGTATTTTATGTGTCGAAGAGCTGTTTAAAACAGCCTGTTTAGTTGTTTTATCGACGGAGGAGTTAAAAATATTTTAGCTGTTTTAAACAGCTGTTTAGGGGGTGTTTAGGTGTTTGCAGCTGTTTAGTGTTGTGCAAACAGCCTGTTTAGGTATAATTTTTATGGCAAACAGCTGTTTTTTTGGTGTTTTTTAAGAAATTTTGTTATTTTTTCTTTGTATTTTTCACTGTTTTTACGACGGTAAAAAAATTTCCTTGTCGTCGGAGACAAAAGATTTTTAAAGTATATTTCCTAAAAGCAAGTGTATGTTTTGGATTTTTAAGACAAAAAAAGAGGTTGAACGTGTCGAAGAGGACACAAAAAAGGGTTTTGAATCTGTAAAAAAAGACATCACTGCTGTGAGTGGTTGGATAAAACACCTTGATTCTGAGAAAAATATACACCAAAAAGACATAAAAGACATAAAAGACGTTTTATCGTCGATACAAAATGAAATTGAAGGATTAAAAAATGTGCTTGCAATCATGAATGAACTAAAAACTAAACAGGTGTTTAAAACACCCAAACAGGTGTTTGATAAACAAACAGGTGTTTATGCTGTGCAAACAGGTGTGCAAACAGCTGTTCAAACACCAAATTTAGACCAGTTTTCAGTAACTGAGAGAGCACTTTTGTGGGTACTTTTAAATAGTGACATGAAGCTAAGTTATGATGATTTGGCTGCAGTTCTTGGAAAAGAAAAATCTACAATTAGGGGACAGATAAATCGGATAAGACACAAGAGTGATGTGATAGAAGAATCAATTGAAAAAAATGGAAAAAAGAGAGTATATATTCCTGAAGAAATAAAAGAAAGATTATTAAAAAAACCAAGGGTGAGTGTTAAAACAAAGAGGAAATCAAAGAAAAAGTGATTTTATGCAAAAAGGGAGTTAAAAAAGGTCTATTTAGGGGCTTAAAACCCTAAAGTGAAGAAAAATACCTTAAAAAAAGTCCTTGGGAAACGAAAAGAGAGGGTTAAATTAAGCCATAATAAAGCAAAATAAGAAAGAAAGAGTAGTTATTCGGTTAGCAGGGAAACTAATCTAAAGGCTTCTTAATTGTAAAATTGTTGAAAGGGAGGCTATTTTCTTTAAGTTTTCAGATATTGAAAGGTGTATTGTTTTGTTATTAATCTTCTTTTTATCGACGGGGATTCCTTTTTTTATTAATCTCCCGACGTAATCTCTTACAGAACTCTCTGTTAAATTTATTTTTTTGGCGACGGTCTTGTAGTCAGTATATCCTTGTTCTTCATCAAGTTGATATATTGTGGAGAACACCAAGAGTTCTTGTTCTGTTATTCTCTTGAATTTCAACCTGATTTCCTTTTTTAGGTTGTCTAAAGAGTTTAATATTTCGAGTGCATTTTCAACTGCATTTTCTTGTTTTTCAGGTGTTTTTTGTGTCTGTCTGTCTGTCGAAGTGTCTGTCTGTCTGTCTGTCGAAACCCCTTGATTTCCAGTGGAAATACCTAAATTTTGGGGTTTTGGGGGCTTAAAAGGGGTGTTATGTGTCGAAGAATGTGTCGAAGTTGCTGGATTTATGTGTCTATGTGTCGAACTAGTCTTTTCATGTATTTTTTCCATAATTTCACACATTTCAATCATCTTATCTCTTGTTTCTGCAAGATTTAATCTAAGAAATTCAATTTCATTTTTTAGAGAATCTATATCTTGTTTTACTTTATCAAAAGCATCTTTTAAAAGATCCATAAAAAAACAAGAGATTAGAAGTATAAATATTTTGACATGTTAGAATATATATTTAATAGGTTGGTTGGTGGTTTTTGTAGGCTTGGAAAGAAGAATCACTTAACCTCCATCTTGACCTTCTTAAATAAGGTATTCCTTTGGGGTTCTTTTTTATCTCTATTATGAGGTTTTTTTGTTTTAATTCTATTAAAAGGTTTTTGATAAACTCCTCGTCTCTAGCCAGTTCCTGAGCAATATTGAGGGTAAAAACAGCTTTGGGGTTAATAGAATATAAATAACTAAGAATCTGCTCTGAAATCTTCTCTTTTTTCTTATTAGATATCTTCATATAAGTTAATAGAATTATTTGTTTAAAGGTTTTTTGTTGAATCTGTGCTTTCTTCTGCTTGCTTCTTAAGTGCGGGCAAAGGAACATGGAGGGGTAAATTCATCTCATCTTCTAGTTGCATTGCTCTTAAATTAGATTTTCTTAAAATAATATTAAATAGAGTAAATTTAAAATCACCTGGCATTTCTTTGTTTTCCCATTTTTTCAATAAATCCCTTCTCATACTTGAGTCTACTGCAAGAAGAACAGTCCCATTTAACTCTATTTTGGCAATATCAGGGTCGTAACTTATTACATAATTAAAATCAATACCCATCACATCTTCTTTTAATTTTAATAAATTTGTTTCAACTCTTTTAATCTCAGAAACATTTATCTTGGTGTCTATTTTTACGTTTTCTAATTTATCAGTAAATTTTTCCATACTGATTTTGCTAAAATTAAATCCTACTAGTTTCATGATATTTATATAAAAAAAGTGTTTTTAAATATTTATATTGAAAAATTCTTAAATTAGGTCTTCTTCTGATACAATTACAAAATCTCCTATGGCGATGATAGCACTATAGGGTATTAGAATTTCATTTGTATTTGTTTTTTCAAGATTTAAGTTTTTTATATAAGGTGTTGTGTCTTTAACAACAAGGTTGATTAATTCTCCTGATCTTGTTTCAAAAGTTATATCCTTGACAAATCCCAATCTCTTACCTTCCTTTGTCACAATCATTTTCCCTTCAATCATATTAAAGGCATTTTTGTTATCTTGCATGCTAAAATCAGAGGAAAATAATTTATAAACTTTTCTGTAAAATTAAATAGATTTACGAGTATATATTATAATCTTTTTAAGGTGTTTTTGCCTTATTATGGGGTATTTATCTAACTGTGTCACCCTTTGATTTCTTGTGGAAAGATTTAAAAAGAAAAATTTTTGTTTTATTATTTATAATTTATTTAAAAAAATTTATATTATATAGTATATATTATATTGTTTTTGCAATATATTTTATATAATAACTATTTTATTATATATTTTGTATTGTAGTTGTTTAAATATATATTTTAGATTACATACTTAATGTATCTAATATAGAGTAACCTATCACCATAATCACTATTATCATTTTATTTTATATTCTGTTTTTCCATAAGAAAGGAAGGTGTTCTTCTTTTTTAGTAGTCATAACTATTTATAAAAGAAACTAATTTTTTTCCGTAGAGGTATTTAATTTATAATAAATTTCCATGCGAAATAAACGTGTGAGTTTTTATATATTTTAGAAGATATAAAGACTTAAATAAAAAAAAGGATTTTGATTTTAAATTAGGTGTAAAATAGTGGCAGAACTTGATGATATTTTTGAGAATTTTGATAAAAACAGTTTATTCAGAGATAAATCTATTTTACAGACAGATTACCAACCCAAAGATATTCCACATAGGGACGAGCAAATAAAACAAATAGCATCGATACTTGCTCCTGTATTGAGGGGGGAAAAAACAAGCAATTTATTTCTTTATGGTAAAACAGGGACAGGAAAAACCCTTTCTATGCAATATGTTAAAGATAAATTGTTAAAAAGAGTAAATAAGGCAAATGATTTTAATTTGAAGATAGAATATTTAAATTGTAAATTAAAAAAAGTTTCTGATACTGAATATAGGATTTTAGCTGAATTGATTAAAAAAATGGGGGGAGAAGTTCCTTCTACTGGTTTGCCTACCCAAGCAGTGTATGACAAATTTATTGATTTGATTGACAGAGAAAAGCAATTACTTGTTTTAATTTTAGATGAAATTGATCAAACAGTTAAGAAAATTTCAAGTGATTTTTTATATAATTTAACTAGGCTTAATTCTGAACTTTCAAAAACCCAGGTTTGTGTTGTTGGGATTAGTAATGATTTGACTTTTTTAGAGGGTCTTGATCCAAGGGTTAGGAGTTCGCTTTCAGAAGAGGAAATAGTTTTTCCCCCATATAATGCACTGCAGTTGCAAGAAATTTTAAATAGGAGGGCTAAAGAGGTTTTTAGGGAGGGTATTATGCAGGATGGTGTTGTTGCTAAGTGTGCTGCTTTTGCTGCTAGAGAGCATGGAGACGCTAGGAGAGCTTTGGATTTGTTGAGGATAGCAGGAGAATTAGCTGAAAGAGGTAACTCTAAAAAGGTTTTGTTAAAACATATAGATCAGGCAAATGAGAAACTTGAAAAAGACAAGGTTTTAGATGTTATTACTTCTGAACCAAAACAATTTCAACTTGTTTTATATTCGATTATTAAATTATTTGAAAAACAAAAAGATGAACCTATTTTTACAGGAGAAGTTTATAATTTATATCAAGATTTGTGTTTGCAAAATAAATTAGAGGTTTTAACGCAGAGAAGAATAGGGGATATTATACAAGAGTTTGATATGTTGGGGATTATCAATGTGAGGGTGATTTCAAAAGGAAGGGGGGGAAGAATGAGGGAAATAAAATTAGCTGTTACAAAAAGTATTATTGAAAAGGCAAAAGAGATTATTAAAAATTCTTTAAATTATAATTAAAAATGGATACTAAGGAAATCTTGCGGTTTTGTTTAGAGAAAGGTTTGTTGTTAGACAAGGAAATTTTAAATTTATTTAGTGAGGCAGGTGATGCTGAGTCTGTAAAGTTGATTATTGATAAGATTCAAGATCATACACACCAAAAAATTATTACAAAAAAGATTTTTATAGATAATAGGGATAAGGTGAGCCAGTTTTTCTTGACTTTGCCCGAGGAAAAACAAAAGAGCCTGGAAACTTTAAAGATTAAGCTTGGTTTAAGTATTGAAATATCAAAACAAACTTCTACACCCGATGAAGTTTATGAAATATCTGAGTTGAATAAACCCCTTGAAGATTTTTCTAGATACCCTGTTAAGGTGGGTTCTGCAACATCTTTTTCCAATAAAAAACTTGAAACAAAGGATTTTGTAAAGTATTTTAGAAATCGCTTTTCTGAATTAAAAAACATATTACAAAATAGGTCTGAATTAAAAGGACTTGTTTCTATAGACAAAATTTCCGGAGACAGACAAACCATTTCTATTATGGGTTTGGTTTCTGATAAGAGGGTTACTAAAAATAAAAATATTTTATTTGAGATAGAAGATTTAACAGGTAAGGTACGTGTTTTAATAAACCAAAATAAACCAGAACTATATAAAAAAGCAGAGGAAATAACTCTTGATTCTATTATTGGAATTTGTGGGTCTGGAAATAAAGAAATTATTTTTGCAAATGATGTTATTTTTCCTGATGCAGTTGTCTTAGAAAGAAAAAAATCTCCTGTAGAGGAATATGCTTTATTTGTTGGAGATTTACATTTTGGGAGTAGGAAATTTTTAAAACAGAATTTTTTGAAATTTATTGATTATCTTGGTGGGGGGATTAAAAATGGAATAGATGTTAGCAAGGTAAAATATTTGTTTTTATTAGGAGATATTGTTTCAGGTGTGGGAAATTACCCAAACCAAGAAAAAGACCTCGAAATAAAAGACCTTGAAGAGCAGTTTATTGGTTTAGCAAAAATCTTGGAAAAAGTAAGAAAAGATATCACAATAATAGTTTCTCCTGGCAATCACGATGGGGTTAGAATTATGGAACCCCAACCTTTTTTTGATGAAAAGTATGCTTGGCCACTTTATGATTTAAAAAATGTTGTGTTTTCTGAAAATCCTTCTCAGGTAAATATTGGTTCTCGAGGTGATTTTTCTGGATTTAATGTTTTAATTTATCATGGTTTTTCTTTTCCTTATTATGCAAACAACATAGTTTCTTTGATGAAAGCGAAGGCAATGAATGCGCCTGATAAGATAATGAAATATCTTTTAAAGAATAGGCACTTGGCCCCGACCCACACATCAACCCAATATTTTCCTTTGGAAAAAGATGCACATTTGATACGGGATGTTCCTGATATTTTTGTGGCAGGACATACCCACAAGAGTGCAGTTACTTATTATAATAATATTTTGCTTGTGTCTGTTTCTTCTTGGGAAGGTTTGACTGATTATGAGGAGAAGATGGGTGCAGAACCTGATTTTTGCAAGGTTCCTGTAGTTAATTTAAAGACAAGGGAGGTCAAGGTTTTAGATTTTGAATGAACACTGATCAATATTTTGAACAACTTGAGAAAGATGTGAGGAAAGTTTATATTATGGCAGAGGAGGCTAGGGCTCTTGGGTTGGATCCAAAAAATAAAGTTGAAATTCCTCTTGCAAGGAGTATGGCTGAAAAAGTTGTTGGTCTTATTTCAACAATTTATCCTCAGATTGAGGGGTCAAAAATTGCACAAAGAATCTTGGATTTAGAAAAAGATCATGGGAAACTTGATGTGGCTGTTGCTTTTAAAATTGCAGAGGAAATTGCAAAACAGAAATTTTGTGAATTTTCTTCTTTAGTAGAGGCTATTGATGCAGGAATAAGAATTGGTTTTGCATATCTTACTTTGGGTGTTGTTTCAAGCCCCATTGAAGGATATACTGGGTTAAAACTAAGAAAGACAAAGGAAGGTAAAGATTATTTTGAAGTGAGTTTTTCAGGACCAATAAGGAGTGCAGGAACAACTGCGTCTTGTGTTGTTTTGATTTTAATTGATTATTTAAGAGAAATGTTTGGTTATGCAAAATATGATGCTACAGAAGATGAAGTGAAGAGAACCTATGCTGAGTTGTATGACTTTCATGATAGGATTACTAATCTACAATATATGCCTACTGAAGAGGAGGTTTTGTTTCTTGCGGGAAAGATTCCAATTCAGGTTGCAGGAGATCCATCTGAAAAATTAGAAGTTTCTAATTATAAAAACTTGCCAAGGGTAGATACGAATTATTTGAGAAGTGGTTTTTGTTTAATAATGGGGGAAGGATTGGCACAAAAAGCAAAAAAAGGGTTGAGGATGTTAAATTCTTTGAAGGCAAAAGGATTTCAAACAACTGGTTTTGATTTTTTAAATGATTATGTTGAGTTGCATGAAAGAAGAGATGAGGGTAAAACAGATGATTCTCCGACTTATATTAAGGATCTGGTTGCAGGAAGGCCTGTGTTTGGGCATCCCTCGCGTTCAGGGGCATTTAGATATCGGTATGGGAGAGGAAGGGTGAGTGGTTTTAGTGCAGCGTCTGTTCATCCTGCTACAATGGCCATTACAGATGGGTTTATTGCTACGGGGACACAACTTAAAATAGAAAAACCAACTAAAGGCATGGTTGTGACTTCTTGCGATTCTATTGACGGGCCTATTGTTAAGTTATTTAAGGGGAGTGTTAAAAAAATTAAGACAAGAGAAGAAGCAAAACAACTTTATCCTGATGTAGAAGAAATAATTTATCTTGGGGATCTTTTATTCCCTTTTAGTGATTTAGCAAATAGGAATTTTGATTTAATTAAGCCGGGTTATGTTGAAGAATGGTGGAATCTTGAATTACAAGAAAAAAGTCCAGAAATAAAAATTGATTATTTTGATGTTGATATTGAAAAAGCAATGGAATTGAGTAAGGAATATGAAATACCACTTCATCCTAGTTTTATTTTTTATTGGACTCAAATTTCTAAAGAACAGTTTTTAGGTTTAATTGATTGGTTAAAAAATTCAATAGTAAGTGAAAAAATTATTTTTCCTTTTAATAGTTCTGAACAAGAGAAATTTGAACTTGGAAAAAGAGCTTTAGAATTATTGGGAGTTGAACATGAGGTTACAATAGAAAATGTTGTTTTGTCAAGACAAGAAAGTAAGGCGTTGTTAGTTAATTTGGGAATAGATTTAAATATTTTTGAAAAAACAGGTTTGCTTAAGGATTTAATCGACGAGAAAAAATATAATTTGGAGATGGATGTTTTAGAGATTATAAACTCGGTTTCTGATTTTAAAATTAAAGATAAAGCAGGGGAATTTATTGGAACTAGGATGGGAAGGCCTGAAAAAGCCAAACTTAGGAAATTGACAGGTAGTCCAAATGTTTTATTTCCTGTTGGAAAAGAAGGGGGAAGATTAAGGAGTATGCAAGCAGCCTGTGAAGTTGGAAAGGTGTATGGCAGTTTTCCTATTTATTATTGTGAAAAATGTAAAAAGGAAACAATTTATTCTCTTTGTGAAATTTGTGGAGAAAGACCTAGGAAAATGTATTATTGCAGAACTTGCAAAGAGAAAAGTTTTAGTCCTTGTTTACAGCACAATAATGAACCGAGCTGTGTTCAAAAATTTTGTAATTTTCCTTTAGACATAAATCATTATTTTGAGAAAGCAGTGAGTAGAATAGGATTTAGTAGAGAAGAAATTCCTTTGTTGATTAAGGGAATTAGAGGAACTTCTTCTGAAGACCATGTAATGGAGCATCTTTCGAAAGGTATTTTAAGAGCAGCACAAGGTTTGCAAGTTAATAAAGACGGGACAATTAGGTTTGATGCAACAGAATTACCTTTGGTTTCTTTTAAACCAAAAGAGGTAAGTGTTAGTGTAGAAAAATTAAGGAAACTTGGATATGATAAAGATATTTATGGCAAGGATCTTGTTAATGATGATCAAATTTTAGATTTAATGCCCCATGATATTTTATTGCCTAGTGTCGCGACTTCACAAGATGAAAAAGCAGATGAGGTTTTTGTGGGGGTTTGTGATTTTGTTGATGATGAATTGGAGAAATTTTACAAACTAAAGTCTTTTTATAATCTTAAGAAGAGAGAAGATCTTGTTGGGCAATTAGGAGTTTGTATGGCCCCCCATAATTGTGCAGGGGTTGTTTGTAGGTTTGTTGGGTTTTCAAATGCTTTGGGGTTATTTGCTAGCCCGTATATGCATGCTGCAATTAGGAGAGATTGTGATGGTGACGAGGCAGCAATTATGTTGTTAGGAGATGTGTTGTTAAATTTTTCAAGAGAGTTTTTGCCAAGCCACAGGGGAGGAACACAAGATGCCCCTTTGGTTTTAAATGCAAAAATTGATGCAGGAGAAGTTGATGATCAAATTTTAGATTTTGAATTTGTTAAAGATTCATATCCTTTAGAAATGTATAGGTTGGCTGAACAAGGAAAACATTCTTCCAAAGTAAAAGGAATAGAAACTGTTAAAGATCGGTTGCGAGAAAATAAAAATCCTTTTACTGGTTTTGGTTTTACACACAATGTTTTTAATTTTAATGAGGGTGTTGTATGTTCTTCGTATAAGTTGCTTGCAACAATGCAAGAAAAAGTTCAACATCAAATGGAACTTGTTGAAAAAATAAGGGCTGTTGATACTTCTGACACTGCAAGGCTTGTTATTGAAAGACATTTTATTAGAGATATGAGAGGTAATTTGAGAAGGTTTTCTATGCAAGAATTTAGGTGTGTTGAATGCAATGAAATTATGAGGCGCCCTCCCTTGAGTGGAGTTTGTACAAAATGTAAGGGAAAGATAATTTTTACAATTCATGAAGGAGGAATAAAAAAATATCTTGAACCTGCTTTAGATTTAGCAAGGAGATATGATCTTTCTCCTTATATTAAACAGACTTTACAATTAACAAAAGAAAATATTGATAGTATTTTTGGAAAAGAATTAGAAAAACAAGAAGCTTTAGGTAAATGGTTCTAGTCTTTTATCTTAGTAGAATTTAAAAACTTTAATTTATTTTTAATATCTTCAAGGTAAAAAATGAGTGGTATTTTTGGAGTTTATTCTATTAATGGGAAAGATGTAGCAGATGAGCTTTTTAGGGGCACTGTTGCATTACAGCACAAAGGGGAAGAAGGATGTGGAATAAGTTTTCCCAAAAAGACTGGTTTTTATACCCCCAAGTCTAAACAACTTGCTTTTTATTTTTTTAGAGATGTTACAAACGGAATTAAGGGATTAAGGGAAAAAGCTCCGAGTGTTGCTATTGGCCACACACTTTATGAAGACACAGGAGGATTGCAACCTGTTGAACAGTGGGGAGAAACCCATATGCTTTCTCTTGTTATGGATGGAATATTGCTTGGGTTTGGGGGGAAAAATGATTCTGTTATGAGGACTTTGTTTTCTAGATATCTTGATGAAGTAGGCGATTATTATGTTGCAATAGAATGGCTTATGAAAAAGTTGAAAGGAAGAGGTTCTTATTGTGTTGCCACTCTTGTTAAAAATAAAGATGAGGTGGATCTTGTTGCTTTTAGAGATCCTAAAGGAATAAAACCTTATTGTTTAGGGCAAAAAAGAAGTGGAAATGATGTTAAATATATTGTTTCTTCAGAAACTAAAGCTTTAGATGCTGTTGGAGCAGAATTTATAAAAGATATTGAGCCGGGGGAGGCGATTGTTATAACAAAGAAAGGTTTGGATTCTAAAAAATTAATTGAGGAGGAGCATACTCATTGTTTTTTTGATTGGATTTATTTTGCAGATCCTAATTCAATAATTGAAGGAAAAAATGTTTATGAAGTTAGGAAAGAGTTGGGAAGGAGATTAGCGAGAAGACACATAAATAGAGTAGCAGATATAGATTTAGTAATGGCTTCTCCTGATTCTGGGAGGGGAGTTGCTATTGGTTTTCAACAAGAATTATGCAAATTAACAAATAGGTTTATACCTTATGAAGAAGCGTGTGTTAAAAATCCAGGAGCAAAGAGAACTTTTCAAGTGGAAGATGAAGAAGAAAGAAGGCTGGCCACTAATGTTAAATTTTTTATGAATGAAGGGGTTGTAAGGGGAAAAAATGTGGCTGTTGGGGACGATAGTATTGTTAGGGGCACTGTTTTTAGAGATGGAATGATATTTAAATTAAGGCAGGCAGGCGCTAAAAAAATATATCCTATTATTTCTTGCCCCGCATTGCTTCATGCTTGTATTAAGGATCCAAAAGGAACTAATTTTGCAGCATTTGGTTTGCATGGAAGTGTTGAAGAAGTTGGAGAACAAGTTGCTAGAAAACTTAATGCTGATTTTGTTTGTTATCCAAGTACCCAAGATATGATTGACGCAATAGGATTTGATGACCTTTGT